>ONVP01000040.1 GCA_900321315.1 uncultured Bacteroidales bacterium | reverse complement strand
GAACAGCGACTTCTCGTATTGCCGCCGCTCTCCGGGCTGCATCTTGTCAATCTCGGCGTGGCGGAACAACGAGGTGAACACCTTCTCCTGCAAGGCGGCTGGACGCTCCATCAGACGGGAAAGGTTGCGCAACACGAACAGCCACTTGTCGTATAGCGACACCAACTCGTCCTCCCTCTTGTTGAACTTCGGCAACTCGATGGTGATGAACGACAGTTTGTCGTAGAACACCTCCTTGGTGGCCACGTTCATCAGCTTGGCCTCGTGGTGAACGTCGTCGCTGTGCTTGTCGAAGATGAAGTTGAGGATGCCAATCGTATAGACAGGGTTCAGCTTGTAGTCCCAGTCGCCGCGTTTGGCCTGCTCGCGGATGGGGAAGGTGGAGTAATAGACCATGCGGTCGGCGAAATAGTCCTGGTCCACGTTCTGCATCTCCACGATGATGTGGTCGCCCTCGTCCGTGGTGCAATACACGTCGAAGATGGCGCGGCGGGAATAGACGATTTCGTCAAGGTGTTCCGAATTTTGGTAGGAAATGTCCTTGATATGGTGCCTGCCTTCGAAGAGTGCGTTCAGGAACGAAATCAAGTACTCCTTGTTCAACTCGCTGCCGAAGATGTACTTGAAGCCGAAGTCGGTGTAGGGACTGATGTAGCGTTGTCCGTTCATGGCGTGGTGGTTTTGTTCCGCAAAGGTACACGTTTTTTTGCAGGCAAGGAAGAAAAACAGCAAAAAAACACGGTCGTTTGCCAAAATTCCGTAATTTAGCCCCTTCAAAAACGAACAAATTATGAACACTTACTCCATTGGAATCGACATTGGCGGCACCAACACCGACATCGGGCTGGTGCGTAACGACGGCCGCTGCATGGCCAAAAAGAACCTTCCGACCAACCAGTATTTCGACGCATCCGTTTATGTGTCAGACATTTGCAAGCAAATCAAGACTTTGATGACGGAAAACGTCGTTGAAGTCATAGATGGCATCGGCATTGCGGCTCCAGCGGGGAATTATTACACAGGCTGCATCGAAAACGCCACCAACCTCAACTTCAAGGGCATCATCGACCTGCCGAAGCTGTTCCACGAACATCTTGACGCGCCCGTTGTGGTTTCTAACGACGCCAATGCTGCGGCCTACGGCGAGCTGGTGTACGGCGGTGCCAAAGGCATGAAAGACTTCATCACTTTCACATTGGGCACAGGCGTGGGCAGCGGTATTGTGGTGGACGGCAAATTAGTGCACGGCAAGACGGGCGGCGCGGGCGAATTAGGCCACGCCATCCTCATCCCCGAGGGCCGGCCTTGCGGCTGCGGACGAAAAGGCTGCCTTGAAACCTACACCTCAGCCACGGGCATCCGCCGCACGGCCTTGGAACTGCTTGAAGCCTCGCCAGACTACGACGGTCCGTTGGCAAAAGTGAATCCCGACGACTTGACGAGCAAAATGGTAGGCGACGCAGCCAAAAACGGCGACTCTTTAGCCTTGAAGGTCTTCGAACTGACAGGCTATTGGCTTGGCATTGCCTTGGCCAACGCCGTGGCCTTCAGCGGTCCGGAGGCCATCTTCCTGATGGGCGGACCGGTGAAGGCCGGCGAGGTGCTGATGCAGCCCGTGCGCGAATCGTTCAAGAAGCATTTGTGCTTCGTCTATGACGGTAGCGTCGAGGTGCGCGTGTCGGAACTGCCCGACAACGACGCAGCCATCCTTGGCGCAGCAGCACTGACCAAGGCATAAGCTCACTTCACTGAGAATCTTACACCCAAATAAGCCCGAATGCCGCTCAGCGGACCCCAGACCATGGAGGCATCGAAGTCCTCGCTTTGCGGATTGTCGGCGGAGATGATGGGGTAGTCTTGCTTGTAGTTGGTCAGGTTTTCGCCGCCAGCGTAAACTTCCCAATACTTGCCCAACTTCTTGGTAATCTGCGCGTTCATGATGACATAGAACGGCGAGCGCTCGATGTTCTGGTCGTTGGCCACGGCGGTGGCATTGCCGCTGAGGTCGGGGACGCGGCTGTCGCCGTTGAACTGGGTCGTCAGGTCGAATTGCCAAGTGCCGGGCGCATACGACATGGTGACCAAACCCTTGTAGCGGTTCACGAAAGGTTTCTCGCGCAGGGTGTCGTTGATGGTCATTTTCACGTCGTTGTAGCGGAAAGCCAAGGTCAAGTCGAAGTCCTTGAAAATCTCGCAGTTGGCCTCGATTTGGGCGCTGTTGGAGTACGACTTGCCGTTGAGGTTGTAGATGCGGACTTGATGCGCGTCGGCATCGCGGTCGAGGACGATTTGGTTGACGAAATCAGTGCGGTAGAAGTCAGCGTTGATGACAATCTCGCGCCAGCCGATGTCGATGCCCTTGGTCAGGTTGATGCCGTAGTTCCAAGCCTCTTCCATCTTGGGCGTGTCCACGAAGACGATTTGTCGCGCCGAGGCCAGCATCGTGGAGTTTTCGGCCAAAATGTTGGGTGAGCGGTAGCCCTTGCCCGCCGAGGCTCTGAGTGTCAGTTCGTCATGGGTCATGAAGCGCACATGCAGGCGCGGTGTGTAGAGCATCCTTTGGTAATAGCTGTTGTAGTCGGCACGGAAGCCCGCGATGATGCTCCAATGGTGGTCGTCGCTGAAGACGTATTCCGCGAAGGCGCCCGGCACATGCTCAATGCGCTGGAAAGTGCTGTCATTCAAGTGCTCATCATACTTGTCATAGGTATAGCTGGCACCCACGGAATAGGTGTGATGGTCGTTGAAAAGATATGAATCAAACAACAGGTTGCCATAATAAGAGAGTTGGTTGGCGTTGTAATCGGTGAGGCCGTAATACGAATCCACCTTGTGGTAGGTCACCTGGTGTTGCGTTCCAAGGCTGGTGTCCTTGCGGTCGAAATGGTAGCCGCCTTTGGCGAAGGCCTCGTAACGCTCCGTGTTGATGCCGATGCCATAAAAGTTATAGCCCACGTCAAAACGATGTTTCGGGTCGAAGTCCATCTGACCGCCCAAACGTGTTTCCTTCAAGGCTTTCAGGCCCACTTTGCAACCGAAACGCCCAACATGAGGATGGTTATAGCGCAGAAAGACATTGTATTGCGTGGTCATGGGGTCGTCCAAAAACGTGTCGCCGTTGCCGTCCATCTTCATGTGGTTGTGGCTCACATGGCCGAAAAGCATGATGCCATCAGTTTTGCCCACGTTGACGCGCCCGTTGAAGTTGAAATCGGTCATCATCATGGTGTTGGCGTACAGGTTGAAGAAAACCTTCTCGCTCTTGTCCTTCAAAGGTTCCTTGTAATCGACATTGATTTGGCCCGTTATGGACTCGTAACCGTTTCTGACAGAAGAAGTTCCCTTGGAGACCTGAATACCGTTCATCCAAGTTCCGGGCACATAACTTAAGCCGAAAGTCGAGGCCAAGCCACGGAAATTGGGGATGATTTCGGTCATCATTTGGGTGTAGATACCACTCAACCCGAGCAGTTGGATTTGCTTGGCACCTGTGACGGCATCGCTGTATTCCACATCCACCGAGGCATTGTTTTCAAAGCTTCCCGCAAGGGTGCAGCAAGCAGCGCGTTTCAGGCTCTCCGAGGTGATGCTCTGCACCGCCATCGGCGTGATGGGATTGATATAGGATGCCTTCTCGCGCGCCTTGATTTCCACTTCGCCGAGCATGTGCGCGGTGTTGAAAACATGGTCATAGTGCATAGGTTCCACCAGATGGTGGATGGTGTCGTTCTCGTAGCTGATGCAGCTGAACACGAGGCAGCCAATGCGCTCGTGCAGCGGGATTTTGTAATGCCCGTGGGCATCGGTCACCACGCCCTCGTTGACGATTTTCCAATACACGTTCACGCCGGGCAAAGGCGTTTTTTCGCCTTTTTCGTTTTGTTCATAGACGGTACCTTCGATGAAGCCTTGCGCAAAGGCGCTCGTGGCGAAGGCCATCAATAATAGGGTTATTAGGGTTATTTTGTTGGTTTTCATTGGATTAAAAATTTAAGATTTAAATTCAAAATTTGGTTGTAGGGCTGTCACATCGTGGCAGCCGTGTTATGATTAATTGTTTGTAGAGGTTCCCTTCGGGAATGGAGTGGTGTTTGTATATTTAATGGCGGCGGTTTATAGCGTTTATCGTTCGTAAGCTTTACCAACCGCTGCTAGTAAATAATGACCGACATCCATTCCCCGCAGGGAAATCGTCAGAAAACCAAAGGATTGAGCCGCAAGGCCGAGAAAAACACCAGCCTGTCCCTTGCGGAAAAGAAAAGTGGTATTTTTCGTGCAGTAAAAATTTGGAAAGCCTGTTTTGCCTTCGGCATCAGGTCTTGGAGGTCGAGATGGGCGAAAACAAAGGGCTGGAAATGGATATGAATGTGTTTTTCGGGTGAAAAAACGTAGTTGTCGGCAAACTGGATTTTGCTCTCGAAGTCCTCGCAGCAGCATTTTGCATTGAATTGTATTTCATGCGGTTGCGCGAAATGGGCCTCGTGTTCGTGCTCATGGTCGTGGCAATGCAGGCACGACTCCGCCGCTTCGCCGAAGCTCCCCGACAAGTGATGCTCTGCCGTGCAATAATGGAACTTCACGTTCCAACCCACGGAAACGAAAAGCACCGCGAGAGCCATCCAAAAGGAACCGATTTGAAGCAAGCGTTTTTTCATGGCACAAAAATAATCATTTTTTGCGTTTCCAAGTCTGCGAGCGACCCAACAGTCCAGCCTTGTCCAACGAACCGCGCAAGACGAGTTCGTCGGTTTTGGCTTGGTAAGTCACCTTGCCGTGGTAGGTTTTTTGGCTTTCCGGGTCGTAAATCTTGCCTTTCAGGTGGTCGCCCTGCACTTTCATTTCCTTGAAAAGTTGCGAGCCGACCACACCTTCATATTCTTTCGGATAAGGCGCTTTCATCACTGTGTATTTGCCGTTGGTGTCTTTCTCGTAAAGCGTGATGATTTCGGCGCGATAGGCACCTTTTTCCTCGTAAATCCTGACGGTGGAGCGCATGTCGCCCGTCTTGTCGTCAAAAGTGTTCCATTGGCCGAGCATCTTGCTTACTTGGGCTTGGCCGAAAGTGGCCGTGGCCACGAACAGAAGTATCAAAAGGAGTTTTTTCATGGGCGCAAAGGTAAGGAAAAAATAAATCACCCATCATTTCTTTCTTCCAACAACTGAAAATCAGCGTCCGTGACATCAAGGGCTTTCTTGTCTTGGGCGTTGAGCGGACTGATTACCGCCGTTCCCGTACGCCGTTCAATGTCTTTTCGAGCGTTGCCTGCCACTTTGCCGCCTTCGATGGCAATGCCGCGACTTTCCTCAAAAGATTCAGGCTGTCGGCTGCGCGAGATGGCCGTCGTGGTTACTTCGGCCAACATATTGAGCACCAGCTCCAAATTGGTCATGTTGTCGCGCAAGTTCTCTTTTTTTAAGCCTTTCAAATCCTTGTAATCCCGAACAGAGAGGCCGCTCCATGCCTTGGTCATTTCGTTGGTGAGGATGGCGTAATCCCTTTCCTGTTCGATGCCACGTGCTTTCCACTCGTCCGTCAGTTCCTTGCGCATCTCAATACTTTGCAGGCGCTGGTTGATCCAGCCTTCGGTATAGCCTTTGGCGCGGTAGTAGTCGGCACCACGAAGAATGGCTTTTTCAGGATCGGCGATTTCGTTCAGACGTTCGTTGCCAACTTCAGCCAACCATAATTTGAAAGGCTCTGCCTTGGGAGAGGGAATGGATTGCACCAAACGCAGAATGTTTTTCGTGGTCATGCAGTCGGTCTTGTAAAACTTGCCGTCTGCGGCTTGTAGTTTCAGTTGACTACAATTTGTAGCCACCTCGCTTCCTTCCTTTTTCAGTCTGGTTTTCAGCACACTCCAGTATTTTCTCGGATTCGGGCTTTCGGTTAACGCGCCTACTATGTCAATTACCGAAAAATACCATTCCTCGTTTTTGGCATCCCAATGGGTTCTAATTTGCTTTTGTTCAAAGAGTTTAATTTTGTCAGTCATAAAATCATAATTTCCGCAAAAATAGGAAAAAAAGCCGAATAATGCAAATGATTGCAGCAATTTGCCTAATTTTGCAAAATCTTTAAATCTTTGAATCTTAAATCTTTAAATTTTGAATGCAATGGCCGACGGATACTTGGAAAAACGTTATGAAGAAGTCTTTGGCGCGGGTGCCAAGAAGACCGTAGTAAAACATACCTCAATCGACACGCTGTTTGAGAAAAACCGCAGCTATCGCGGTTACAATCAGGACTTTGTGGTGAAGCGCGATATGCTGGAACGCATCGTGGCAGTGAACGCCAAAATCGCTTCGGCGAAGAACCAGCAAGTGCTTCGCTTCAAGCTCGTTACGAAGGAAACGGGCGCCGACATCATCGTGCAAAACATGAAATTGGGCGGCTTGCTGCCGGAGCTGCACCTACCTTTTGAAGGCACTGAACCCGAGGCATTCATCATCATTTGCAGCACGATTCCCGAAAACAAGTTCGTAAACATCGACCTTGGCATTGCAGCCCAAAGCATGTTGCTGAAAGCTACCGAAATGGGCTTGAACGGCATCATGATTGGTGCCTTCAACAAAGCGAAAATCACTGAGGCTTTCAATTTGCCATACGAGCCGCTGTTGATTTTAGCAATCGGCAAAGGCAACGAAAAAATCCATTTGCAGCCTGTCGATGCGGGTGAGAAATTAGCATATTATCGCGATGCGGATGGGATGCAGTTTGTGCCGAAGATTCGTTGGGAGCAGTTGGTGATTTAGGGATTGGCCTACGGCCAAGAAATCATTCAAAAATCAAATAAAAATCAGATAATTAGATTTTTACAGATTTTGAAATTGATTTTTCTTTGATTTCTCGCGAAGCGATATTTCCAACAAAATGCACAGTGATAGTGCATTTTTTTCAAAATATTGCACTCACATAGTGCATTTAGCCTTATAGGGCTGTCACACCGTGGCAGCCGCAACGAAATCTCACCGTGCGGCTGCTGCGGTACGACAGCCCTACAATCCCGTTATTTCTTCTTCGGCTGTTTTTCTGCCAGCTTGAAGTTGATGGGGATTTGGTAGCTCACCGGAACGGGTTCGCCGCCTACCTTACCAGGCTTCCATTTCGGCATGGAGCTGATAACACGGGCGGCCTCTTCGTCGCAACCGCCACCAATTCCGCGCAACACTTTCGCGCTAGTAACACTACCATCCTTTTCGACGATAAAACCCACGAAAACACGGCCGGAAATGCCTTTCTCCTTAGCTTTTTCGGGATACTTGACATTTTCAGCAATGTAATTCATCATAGCCTCGACACCCCCTGGAAACTCGGGCATCTCACTAACGATTTGGAAAACGCTGTCGTTTGAGGGCGCGTCTGCCAGTGCCGAAAGGCCGCCCAAAAGGGTTTCCAAAGATTCTTCCGTGATGCTGAAAGGCTCGGCGAGGTATTGAGCCAGATCATCGTCCACTTCCCAGCGAAGGCTTATGTTGCTGTTGGGCGTACCGTCGGCATTGTGTGTGGTAATGGTCATCATCTTGAGCGGCTCACCAGTATTCGGGTCTAAAACATCGGAATCGGAAGTCACGCATTTGACGTAGGAACCGTCTTCGTTATAGATGACAGTGTCCATCAATGGGAACGGGATACCGTTGTCGTCGCGGATTTCGAACTTGCCCATTTCAACTGTAATAGGCTTGTCGGCGGCCTTTTGCTCCTGCGCCGTCACTTTCGTGTTGGCAATCATCAGGATAGCCAGCACCGGCAATGTCGCCAAGAGCCTCCACCAGAGGCCCTTGGCCTTTTCATTTCTTGTAATCATCTTGATTCGTTTTTTAGTAAGGATTAAACTGAAGTTATTGCTCACTCCGCTGAAATCGCCAGCCGTGCACTGCTGGAGAATCAGCATCATGTAGTTTCGTTTGTCGATGCCCGTGGCGACCACGTCGCGGTCGGCCTGGTATTCGTGAAGGCTCTGCAACTCCTTCTTGTACAGGTAAATAAACGGATTGAACCATTGCAGAATCATCATCATCTCGGCGAAAAGAATGTCCCACGAATGGTGATGGGCGATGTGGCTCTTCTCGTGCCGAACGATGTCGGCTTCAACATTTGGGTTGGGGAAAAAGGCGTAGCGCAGGAAGGAGAACGAGCCTTGTTCGCGGCCTGTATAGACTGCCGTGTAGCCTTCGCGCTTTTCCTTGGGTGAGCGGGCAATCAATACGACGAGTTTCCCCAACTTGAAGAGAAACAGCAGCGTCATCAAGCCGACACCTATTAAATAAATGCCACCGAGGATTTGCCACAAGCTGAAATGCGGTCGCACGGGTGCGGTTTCTGCCGTGATTTCCACCTCAGGCATGATGGCCGCTTGTCCTTCTGGCCTGACGATGATTTCGCCCAGCATTGTGCCGCCAAACAGGTTTTGTTTCAGGCTCACCATCTGCGGCGATTCCTGTCCGACCAACAGGCCGAGCAAGGGCAAAGCCAAAGAGAATAGCATCGCCGAAAGCAGGTATAATCTGTTGAATTTCAGTCTGTTGCTATTATTGAACAACAGACGGTAGGCCAACCAAAGCACGGCGATTGCCGCCGCAATGGGCAGCAGGTGACCGATGATGAGTTCTTGTGCGTTCATGGCTTATTTCCTTTCCGAGGCGATGGCCTCGTCGATGGTTTTTCTCATTTCCTCCAGCTCCTCGATGCTGAAATTCTCCTTTTTGGCGAAGGCCGAAACTAGGTCTAAATACGAATTGTTGAAATAGCGTTCCACCACGCTGCCGAGGTAGCGGTGCGAGTATTCCTCGCGGCTGATGACAGGGCTGTAGCGGTTGGCGCGACAAAACGTTTCGTGCTGCACAAAGCCTTTCTTTTCAAGGATTTTGATGACTGTAAGCACGGTGTTGTAAGCCGGCTTGGGTTCGGGGAAGGCTGCCATGATTTCGTTCGCAAAACCTTGACCGACGTTCCAAATGACTTGCATCACTTGTTCTTCTCCTTTGGTTAATTCTCTCATTTTGATGACGTTGTCGTCCAAATTTTCTTTCTTTCTTGCCATTTTTTCCTCCGTTTTTGATGGTTTAACGCTGCAAATATACAGATTATTTTGAATATACAACTAACTTTTTAGTTTTTTTATTGTATTTTTGATGAAAAAAAATGTAATTGGTTGTTTTTCAACATGAATTATCATTTAATTTTCCATGAATTTTCTCATTAATTAATTCTGATAATTCATGCTTCATTCATGGAAATTCGTGTTTATTTAATAGTTAAGTAGATGAGCAAAATTAGTTTACATATTGGACGCGAGACTTCGGGACTGCGAGACTACGAGGCATTTGCTTGTCCCGAAGTCTCGAAGTCCCGTGTCCCGAAGTCAAAAGATATTGCAGTTTAATTTTGAACAGTTACTTATCAATAGTTTATGTTGATTGTTTTACTAGCTTTGATGATTCGCATTCTGTCTTCATCGGATAAGATGAAGTCGTTGTTGCGTGCGTTGATTAGCTCCATGTCAGGCTTTTCCAAGAGTTCCCAAGGGAAACGTTCCAGAAGGTTGTGCTCGCAGTCGAAATCCTTGAGCGACTTCATTTTCGACAAGTCGGGAAGGTCTATCAGGTGGTTGAAGCCCACGCCGAGGCGCTCAATCGAGTCCATCTCCATTATCCATTTGGGCAGGAAGTGCAGTTCATTGTGGTGGACATACAGGTATTTCAGCTGTTTCAGGTTGCGCAAGGTGTCGGGAATCTTCTCGATTTTGTTGAACGAGAGGAAAAGTTGCTGCAAACCGTCCATATCGCCCACGAAATCAGGGATTTGACAGAGGTTGTTCTTATAGAAGTCGAGGTGTTTCAATGCCTTGAAGTCGACCAAGACCTCGGGGATTTCCTCGAACTGGTTTTCATAAAAAACGAGGTTCTTCATCTGTTTCAATTGTGAAAACGACTTGGGCAGCGTCTTGAGTTTGTTTTTGGCCAAATTCATGCTCTCACAATGCAGTCGCCCGATGTTTTTGGGCAATCGCTCAATGCCGTTGCCGGCCACAAGGATTTGCTTGGCTTTTGCAAGGTGTCGAATGTCGGATTTTCTGGGTTTCAATTGGTTGAAATTCAGGGTGATGTCTTCCAAGCTGTCGAGTTCTAAAATCCATCTTGGGATGTGGCGGATTTGGTTGCCTTCGAGGTTGAGCGACCGCAGGTTCTTGCAGCGGCGGATGCTCTTCGGGATACGGGTCAATTCGTTGTTGCTCAGGCTGATGCTTTTGATGTGGTTGCCCTCGGTGAAGTCGATTTCACGGATGCCGCAATGGTTGAGGCTGACCTGGGTCAGGCTATCAGACGAAAACAGCGACTTGTCCACCTTCGGGGTTTCGTTGCCCGAAAAACTGATCATCCACACCTTATTATATTTGGAGACGTCGGGCAGGGAGTCCAGATGGGTCCAGCTCAGTTCGAGCGTCTTGACGGAATCGGGGTGCATTTTTTCTAATTCCTCCAAGTATGCCCTGGCACTTGCACGGCCGTTTTCTCGCATTTCGTGCAGTTCTTCCTCGCTGAAATAGCCGTTGTAAACTGGCTTTGCAGGCGGTTGTGTCGTGCAAGAGAAAAACATACAACTCATTGCAAGACAAATCAATATGTTGGTTAAATGTTTCATTTTCGAGCGCTTTGATGCAGCAAATATACATAAAAATTGAAATATAAAACGAATTTATTAGTTTTATTACAAAAAAATGGGTCGTTCATGGACAAAAAACTTCACTTTGTTGCAATTTTGGCTCAACGAATAAGATTATTCCCTATCTTTGACCCCAAATTTAATCTGAATGAACGAAGAAAACAACAAATGGTTGGTCGTTGTCAACCCGATGGCTTCTGTCGGGAAATGCGGAAAAGACTGGCCAGAAATAAAGCAACTACTTGTAAGCGAAGGATTTGAGTTTGACGATGTGCAGACTGAGTATCCGCGCCATGCCATCGAAATCGTCCACAACGCCATCGAGGAGAAGGGCTATCGGAAGTTCATCTCTGTAGGCGGCGACGGCACCAACAACGAGGTCGTCAACGGCATTTTCACGCAAAATGTGGTGCCGACCACCGAAATAACAATGGGCACCATCCCCATCGGGACAGGCAACGATTGGCGGCGCACTTTTGATTTTCCGCTTGATTATCAAAAAGTTATAAAAATACTAAAAAAAGGATACACTTTTGTGCACGACATCGGCAAACTGACTTATCACAACAACGGCGACCCGCAAACCCGCTATTTCCTCAACGCCGCCGGCACCGGTCTCGACGAGATGGTGTGTGATGCCACCAACCTGATGAAACGACAAGGCAAAGGTGGGGCTTTGCGCTATTTGCTCGGCATCGTCAAATGCCTGCTTAACTACAAATACGAGCGCGTACAACTCGAAATCGACGGTGAAAAGGTCATCGACGACTATGTACTGAGCCTTTCTGTAGGCAACTGTCGCTACATCGGCGGCGGCATGATGATGATGCCCGATGCCGTGCCCAACGATGGCATCCTTGACGTTACCGTGGTGAGGCAGCTCTCCATGCTGAAGTTCATCGCCAATGTCAAGAACATCTACAGCGGCGCTTTCGTCAAGAAAATCAAGGAAGTATCGACTTTCAAAGGCAAGAAGATACGTGTCACCTCCATTCCGCCACACTCGCTGAAAGTGGAAACCGAAGGCGAAAATCTCAGCAACTCGCCCTTCGAATTTGAAATCCTATCTGAGGCAATTAATATGATAGTTCCTGAAAATCATAAATTTAAACATTAATAATATGGCAAACATCGAAAACACTAGCTTTGCGAACAAGCGCGTGGTGATCCGCGTGGATTTCAACGTCCCGTTGGACGATAGCTTCAACATCACCGACGACACCCGTATGCGTGCCGCCCTGCCTACTATTAATAAGGTGCTGAACGACAACGGCATGGTTGTGCTGATGTCGCACCTCGGTCGCCCGAAGAAAAACCCCGACCCGAAGTTCTCCATCAAGCCGATTATCAAGCACCTGGAGGAGCTTCTGGGCCGTCCCGTCCAGTTTGCCGACGACTGCATGAAAGCCGCCGACCAAGTCAATGCCTTGAAACCTGGTGAGGTCTTAGTGCTCGAAAACCTTCGCTTTTACGCCGAAGAGGAAGGCAAGCCGCGCGGCATCGAGAAAGGCGAAGAAGGCTACGACGAAGCCAAAAAAGCCGTCAAAGCCTCGCAGAAGGAATTCACCCAAACCTTGGCCAGCTATGGCGAATACTATATCAACGATGCCTTCGGCACCGCTCACCGCGCCCACGCCTCCACGGCTTTGATTGCCGACTATTTCGATGCCGACCACAAAATGTTCGGCTTCCTGATGGGCAAAGAAGTGGCCGCAGTGAACAAGGTGATGAAAGACATACAACGTCCATTTACCGCCATTATGGGTGGTTCGAAGGTTTCCACTAAGATTGAAATCATTGAGAATCTGCTCACTAAGGTTGACAACCTCATCCTTTGTGGCGGCATGACCTACACTTTCAAGCGTGCACTCGGCGGCAAGATTGGCAACTCGATTTGCGAAGAGGACAAGCTCGACCTCGCTTTGGAAATCATCGAAAAAGCCAAGCAGAAAGGCGTGAATCTCTACCTTTCCTTCGATGTAGTGGTGGCCGACCGTTTTGCCAATGATGCCAATACGCAAGTCGTTGATCCAATGAACGTTCCAGACGGTTGGGAAGGCTTGGACTGCGGTCCAGAGAGTCGCAAGTTCTACGCCGACATCATCAAGAAATCGAAGACGGTGCTTTGGAACGGACCTTGCGGCGTGTTCGAGTTCGACAACTTCGCCCATGGTTCGCGTGCCTTGGCCGAGGCCATCGTGGAAGCCACCGAACAAAACGGAGCCTTCACGCTCATTGGCGGCGGCGACAGCGTGGCTTGTATCAACAAGTTCGGCTTGGCCGACCGCGTGAGCTACGTCTCGACCGGCGGCGGTGCCCTGCTCGAAGCCATCGAAGGCAAGGAATTGCCTGGCATTGCGGCGATCGGGAAGTGATGGATAGCGCACGAAATCCTTTCTACCCCGCACAATTTTGAAAGCATGAGAAAAAGGACGGGGGAATAAAACTGTGGAGACGTAGCACGCTACGTCTCCACAAATCATTTCGCTATTTCGCAAAGGTTTACGCCAGCTCAAACTGCTCCAAGAACCGCAGGTCGTTTTCGAAGAAAAGGCGCAGGTCGTTGATGCCGTATTTCAGCATGGCGATGCGTTCCACACCCATACCAAAGGCGAAGCCGGTGTATTTCTCTGGGTCGATGCCGCTGGCAATGAGGATGTTGGGGTCGCACATGCCGCAGCCGAGGATTTCAACCCAGCCCGTGTGCTTGCAGATGTTGCAGCCCTTGCCGCCGCAGATGTTGCACGAGATGTCCATCTCCGCCGACGTTTCAGTGAAGGGAAAATAGGAGGGACGGAACCTCACTTTGGTGCCTTCACCGAAAAATTCCTGCACGAAGTGGTACAAGGTCTGCTTCAGGTCGGCAAAGGAAACGTTCTCGTCGATGTACAGGCCCTCAATCTGGTGGAAGATGCAATGGGCGCGGGCCGAGATGGCCTCGTTGCGGAACACACGACCCGGCGCGATGACGCGGATGGGCGGCTGCGTATTCTCCATGGCACGCACCTGCACGCTTGAGGTGTGGGTTCGCAACAGGATGTCGCTGACCTTGTT
>ONVP01000076.1 GCA_900321315.1 uncultured Bacteroidales bacterium | reverse complement strand
CTGTCCCCGCAATGGAAGCGCTTGCCGTTTGCGGGGACGCGACACAACACACTTGGCGGCGGCCAAGCGAGCCGCCCCTGCGCCGCATAGCATAGCATAGCATAGTGGCACGGGAAGCGCACCAATACCAAAACAACACAATTTTTTAAACTTAAACTTTACAGAAATGAAAAATCTTAAACTAAATAAGCTGAACCAAATCAGCGAGGAAATGAAGAACGCCGTGAAGGGCGGTTACTGCAATTGCACTTGCGGTTGTTGTGGAAGGAGTAGCATCGAAAAGAATGGTAATGCCAATAAAGATAAAGGCTACCATACGAATTGTGATGAAGTCCTATGGGGAGATAGTTCAAATTGTGAAGATACCCCTCTTTCGACATAAAGGCATAAAAAAGTATGAAAAAGGCTGTGTGAACAAAACATACAGCCTTAGTTTTCAGAACACATCAAATTATTATGATATGGGAATAAAAAACGGAATAAATGTTTTCGGAGTTTGTGCATTGCTGTTTCTCATGCAAAAAGGTTTGATTGCACAACATTATGTTCGTACAGATGAATACAAAACAATTGGACAAAGCAATTGTACATATGTCTATGAGATGAAAGTTGTCAATGATACATGTAAGAGAAAACTTCCTGAAGAACATGATGACATTGTAAGGTTGTTCAAAAATGTTGTTGACAAAGATGTCCTTGTTCTGCAAATAGGCGAAGAGATTTCTAGATCATATAGTTACCATTTGTACCAGTTCGATTCCATATGTACATCTTGGCAAAATAAAGGCAAAGATGTTAGACCTGGGGCACCTCTTGATTTCGCATTTGCAGTTGATGTATACAAGAATCATCGGGAACAAAAACTCATTGTATTGCAACGCTCGCCGATGGAAGGTCCCATATTTAAATATGAGGAAGAAATGCTCTTAATGGAATGGCATATCCTTCCTGATAGGCAGGAATGTATAGGATATTCTTGCCAGAAGGCAACTTGTCATTATAGAGGACGTGATTGGACAGCTTGGTTTACTTATGAGATACCATTTTCAGAAGGCCCATGGAAATTCCATGGGCTTCCAGGTCTGATTCTCGAAATAGAAGACAGCACTAAAAGCTATTCTTTTGTCTGTCAAGGAATCAAGCAACAACCAGAAAGCATTGTTATTATGGAAGATAGACATATAATGCAATCAACTTACGAAAAAGCCACAGAATTTGTCAGGTCGTTTTATGAAGATATTTTCTCATACAAGTATAAAATCTATCCTAAAACGAGGATATACCAACCCGTTCCAACTATTACAACCAGAGATGCAAACGGTAATATAATAGAAAAAAGAATTCCTGATGGGAAGAAATTGCGTCAGCGTTATAATCCAATAGAACTTGAATGAACGATTTTGTTTTAACATCGGACAAAGTTAGGGAAACGCTTGCCAATACACTGCAAATTGTCTTTGAGGTTACAGATGCCTGCAATTTACGTTGTGAGTATTGTGCTTATGGGAGTCTGTATGGCAATTATGACCAAAGAGAGAATCGTTTTCTTTCACTTCAAACAGCCATTTGTTTCATTGAATATATGGAACGATTGTGGAAGAACTCTAAAACTCTTTTGATGAATAACAATGTATTCGTCAGCTTTTATGGTGGAGAACCACTGCTCAATTTCCCTTTTATTAAAGAAGTAGTCAATTATTTGAAGACGAAAGCTTTTCATAGAAGTTTCAAATTTAACATGACTACAAATGCTATGTTGTTAGACAAACACATGGACTTTTTGGTTGATAACAGTTTTGAATTATTAATAAGTTTAGATGGAAACTATGAGAATAATTCTTATCGCAAGTTAAAAAATGGGCTTTCTTCTTTTGAACGTGTTACATCGAACATAGATAAGTTAAGGTATGTTTACCCTGATTATTTTGAAAATCATGTCAGTTTTAATTCTGTATTACACAATAGAAATACTGTAATCGACATTTTGGGTTTTATAAAAGACAAATATGGGAAAGTACCAGACATCAACGAAATAAATGACACTGGTATTCTTGTAGAAAAGAAGGATGATTTCTATCGTATGTACAGAAACACATACGACAGTCTGTTTAAAAACGAAAATTATGGTGAAATTGAAAGGGAAATGTTTTTGTCTTGTCCTACATATCATTCTGCCATGCTGTTTCTTCTACACAATTCGGAATTTAAATATGATAGCTACAATGAATTGTTGTATGGGAAAAACGAAAAGCAGCGTAAATTATATACAGGGACATGTATCCCTTTTTCTCGCAAGGTTTTTGTAACGGTAAATGGGAAAATAATGCCTTGTGAGCGCATCGGGCATCATTATGAGCTCGGATTTGTGGATGATAAAGAAGTAGTTGTTGATTTTAATAGCATTGCTGCAAAATACAACGACTATTACCAACGAATGGCTCCGCAATGCCGTATGTGCAAGAATCAAAAAGATTGTGTGCAGTGTGTGTTCCAAATAGATGGTTTTGAGCGGGGGAATAATCAATGTTTTGGATTTATGAACGAAGTAGAGCGAAAAAGATTTGTCCAAACGCAACTCAACTTTTTTTCTCGTCATCCCGAAGCATATTCGGAAATTATGAATAAAGTGATTATGAAATGAAAAACGAAATGTTTAACTCATGGTTTCTGATACATAACTATGTCTATGTGAATGTGGATGAAAATGGTTCTTTGTTTTTGTATGATACCAAAAGCGGCAAACATTTAACATCTTTAAAGCAACAAGCAAAAGATTTGGTAGATGCAATTTATTCTCCAAACAATTTAGGTGTAGTTGATTTGGATGCTTTTGTTACGGATGATGAAACCAATTCCTTTATTGCAAGTATTTGCCAAAACAAAATGGGTGTGTTAATTGACAAAGAACAATGCCCTCAAAAACCTCTCAATTTTCTCCCAATCCTAAATCTTCAGAATGACATAGAAAGAATGTCTGAAATTGGTGAGTATATAATGGTTGGCGAAATCTTAAACCATTACCTCACCCGCGCAGTGATACACCTCAACACCAATTGTGGCAAGCATTGCCCGCAATGCGGCATTGCGTACAGACAGACGCTTTGCTGCACTGCCACCGAGCCGCCTCAGGCCATGCCTTTGGAGCGGCTGAAAGAGTTGGTCGGGCAATTGGCCGCCACCTCGGTGCAGGTGATCGACTTGGTGGGCGGCGACTTGCGCACCTATCCGCACTTGGACCAACTACATGCCTTGGTGGAGCAATATCCACAATTCAGCTGGCACCTATGGCAGCATGGCTCGAATGGCGAGGGCTTTGCCGCCGGCAAGGCCAAAACGGACGTGCTTTTGTCGGCCCCGTTCGTAACAAGCGATGGTTTTGAAACCCTGCGGAACAATCCGGATGCACGGTTCCACCTGTTGGTTGAAAACGAGATGCAGGTTGAGCAAGCAGAGCGTTTGGTTGCTGGAATTGAGGCGGAGCGTTGTGAGTGGGTCCCGGTTTTCAACGGCGAGAACCTGAAATTTTTCGAGGACAACGTGTTTCTTGATGAGGACGACATCACATCGTGTCCAGTCAGTATGCGGGAGATATTCTGCCACCAGAAACTGAACACGAACTATTTCGGGACGCTTCATTTCTTCGCCGACGGGGAATTGAAGGCCGACGTGAACGCCGAAACGGTCGGGAGGTTCCCCGACAAGTCGGTGTTGGAGCTGGTGTATGAAGAACTGACGCGCAACACGGCTTGGAGAAGAACAAGAGGCGGCGAGAGGTGTTCCGTATGCCGCTACCGTTTCCTCTGTCCGTCGCCGGGCAATTACGAAACGGCGATAGGCAAGGAGAATCTGTGCAAGATAAAGTCCACTGTCGCCATTGAGGGCGATGCCTGAAACCAATCCAAGTTCGGGTGATGGCCAAGCGTTTCCCACATATCCGCCAGCACGACGCCATGGACTGCGGTCCGGCTTGCCTTTGCATGATTGCCAAGCACTTTGGCAAGTCCTATTCCTTGGAATGGCTGCGGGGCAAGAGCCACATCACCAACCAAGGGGTCAGCTTGGCTGGCATAGCCCATGCTGCGGAAAGCATCGGCTTCGAGACGGAATCGGGCACCATTGCCTTCGCCGACTTGATGGACAAGGAAAACCTGCCCTGCATCGCGCATTGGAACCAAAGGCATTTCGTGGTGGTGTACGGTTTCGAACAAGGCAGGAAAGGCACCATCGTGAAGGTGGCCGACCCGGGCGTGGGCTTGGTCAGCTATTCGGAGGACGAGTTTTGCTCGCATTGGCTCAGCGTGTTCGAGGCCTCCAAGCCTCCCCAAGGCATTGTGATGGTTTTAGAGCCTACACCGGCTTTCTTTGAGCATGAGGACGGCAGGGCCGCACAGCGGAAACGTTTCGCCCTTATCAGCCGCCATGTCATGCGATACAAGGGGGCTTTCTTCCAGTTGGCGTTCGGGCTGCTCGCGGGAAGCCTGTTGCAATTGCTGTTCCCTTTCCTCACCCAGGCCATTGTCGATAAGGGCATCCGCTTCAAGGACTTGAACCTGATATGGCTCATCCTGTTGGGCCAGATGATGCTGATTTTCAGCCGCACGGCCATCGACTTCGTCAGGCGCAAGGTGCTGCTCCACCTGAGCACACGGATCAACATCTCCCTGATTTCCGATTTCATCTGCAAGCTGATGAATTTGTCGATGCGGTTTTACGACAGCCGCACCACGGGCGACCTGCTGCAACGCATCGACGACCACCGCCGCGTGGAAGGTTTCCTGACAGTGCAGTCGCTCAATGTGCTGTTCTCGTTGTTCTCCATCATCGTTTTCGGCATCGTTCTCGCGGTTTACAGCGTTCCGGTGTTCCTTGTGTTCCTGTCGGGCAGCCTTTTGTATGCGGTGTGGACCAGCGTGTTTCTCAAAAAGCGCCGTATTCTCGACTACAAGTTGTTCGACCGCTATGGCGTGAATCAGGACGTAATCTACCAACTGCTGATGGGTCTGCCCGAAATCAAGCTGCAAGGCTGCGAGCAGCGGAAACGATGGGAATGGGAAGATGTCCAGGCCGACTTGTTCAAGGTCAATCTGGAATCGCTCAACCTGCAACAAAACCAAGAGGCGGGCAGCATATTCATTAACGAGCTGAAAAACGTGTTGATTACTGTTTTGGCAGCGGCCAACGTGGTGAACGGCGACCTGAGCCTTGGCATGATGCTCTCCATACAGTACATCATCGGGCAACTGAACAGCCCTATCGACCAGATTGTGGGCTTCATCTACCGTTGGCAGGACGTGAGCATCAGCCTTGAGCGCATCAACGAAATCCATGAGGTGGAGGACGAAAACGCCCATCGCGATATATGCGCCATGCCACGGCAACGCGACATTGCGATAGAGCATCTTTGCTTCAAGTATGACGGCAACGCGAAACACAACACGCTCGACGACATCAGCCTGACCCTTCGCCAAGGAAAGACCACAGCCCTCGTGGGGACAAGCGGGAGCGGAAAAACCACTTTGGTGAAGATGCTGTTGGGCTATTATCCGGCCACGTCGGGGCAAATCAAGTTGGGCGACAAAGACATGAACGACATTGACCTGCGCTGGTGGAGGTCGAAATGCGGCGCGGTGATGCAAGACGGCTTCATTTTTGCCGACACCATCGAGAACAACATCGCCGTTTCAAGCGGCGTGCCCGACGAAGAAAGGCTACAATATGCCATAAGAATGGCCAACCTGACCGACTTTGTCCAATCTCTCCCGATGGGCTTGGCGACAAGAATCGGGCATAACGGGCAAGGGTTGAGCCAAGGCCAAAAACAGCGCATTCTTTTGGCAAGGGTAATCTATAAAAACCCCGACTTTGTCTTCCTCGACGAGGCCACCAATGCCTTGGACACGGAAAACGAGCGTCTGATTGTCAATAATTTGCGAAAATTCTACCAAGACAAGACCGTGGTCGTTGTGGCGCATAGGCTCAGCACGGTGCGCCATGCCGACTGCATCGTGGTGCTGCACGAAGGCAAGATTGTGGAAAGCGGCACGCACGACGTGCTGACAGCCTTGCGCGGGCGGTATTACACTTTGGTGAAAGATCAATTGGAATTGGGAAAGTAGCCATGGACTGGAAAGAATCTGATGCACGGAAAAGCCCCAAGGTGAGGGAAATCATAGGCCGGATGCCGCCCATGCTGGCCCGCTATGGCATTGCGGTAATCGTCGGAAGCCTGCTGCTGACTTTCCTTGTTTTCGCCGCGATTCCCTATCGTCCACGACTTTCCGTGGAGGCTAAGCAAACACTCTGCAACGATTCCTTGCAAGTCGTGTCGGCGGTTGTTCCAAGCGAGTTGTACAGCACTTTCCCGAAAGCTTTTTCCGAAGTCCGAATCAATCGGCAAAATGAAGGTTTTCGGCTTCTCCGAGTCACGGAAATCGGGAACGACGAAGACGGCAATCCGCTCACCCTCATCGAATTGCAAGGAAAAACCAATGACATGAACCCCGATTCCACCATCAAGGTCTTCCGCTTGGGGAAAGTGCCGCTGCTTTCGTGGATGTTGGGGAAAACATTTTTTTGGAAACACGACAAAAACAAGAAAAAACAATAACTTTGCGCCATGAAAAGAACATTTGCCTTCGTCATCCTTTTTGCGCTTTGCACAATTGAAGTGCTCTCGCAAACCATCCTAACGGGACATGTGATCAACGACAAGAAAGAGCCTGTCTTCAACGCCTCGGTCGTGCTGATGCGCATGAGCGACAGCCTGACCCTGAACTACACTTTCACCGACGACAAGGGGCAGTACAAGCTCATCACCGAAAACAAAGAGGAGAAATGGCTTCTCACCGTGTATGGCTTCAACATCGCCCGACAGACGAAAACGATTGGAAATAAGTCGCAAATCGTTGATTTTGATGTGATTGAACAAGCCCTTCAGATTCGCGAGGTGAGCGTGAAGTCGGAGAAGATTTGGGGCGGCAGCGACACGGTGAACTATGTCGTGGACGCCTTCCGCGACACCACCGACCTTGTCATCGCCGACGTGCTGAAGAAGATGCCTGGCATCGAGGTGAAGGACGACGGCAAGGTGGAATACAAGGGCAAGCCCATCTCCAAATTCTACATTGAAAACATGGACATGCTGCAAGGCCGCTACAACCTCGCCACCACTAATATCGCCGCCTCCGATGTGGCCTCGGTGCAGGTGATGGAGAACCATCAAGAGGTGAAAGCGCTGAAAGACATACAGTTTTCGGACAATGTGGCCCTCAACCTGAAACTCAAGGAGAACGCCAAAGGCACCTTTGCCCTGATGGCCGACCTCGGCGCAGGCTGGGCTGACAGCCTGCAATACGAAGGCGGCCTTACGGGGATGTACTTCGCGAAACGCAACCAGTTTTTGGGCACAATGAAGGCCAATAACGCGGGCACAAACCTTGTTGACAATGAAAATGTTACGACATATCCGCTGGCTTCTATGGTCAAGCCAAGCGCCCCCGACATCTCAGGTGCGCGGCACACGCTGAACCGCTCGCAAGGGGTCACCTACAACAGCCTGCACAAACTGCAAAACGAGGCCGAACTGTCGTACAACCTGATTCTTAGCGGCGACCGCAACCGCAAGTCGAGCGAGTCGCGCACGCTCTACATCCTCCCCGACGACACGCTCAACCTCGCCGAGCGGATGCAGTCGATGGAAACGGCCAGAATGCTCGAAGGCAGCGTCAATTACTCCCTCAACAAAGACCTCGACTACCTGAGAATCAACCTCATCGTGTCGGGGCACCGCAACTGGGGCGAGGGCTTGGTGGACAACGGCGACCTGATTCGTCAGGAGGAAAACTACCAGTCGTTGTGCGCCAAGGCCAACATCCACTGGATTCGCAAGAGCCGCCACGACCCCGAAAGCGGCGTGGAAATCAACTCCAATACGAGTTATGGCACTTTGCCCTACGGCCTGCAAGTCGCGCCAGGCTGCTTCCCCGAAGTGCTCAACGGCGGCGAGGATTATGCTCTGACCTTGCAAAACATAGGTTTCCAATCCTTTAAGAGCGAGAATTTCCTCCGGTTCCTCACCAATGTGGTTTGGAAACGCCTCCGCATCATGCCGTATTTTAATTTCATCATGGAGGAGCAGTCGCTCAATTCAAGCCTCACGGGGCAAAATGCCGATGGAATGGCTATTCAATTTGATGGAAACCAGTTCAGTAACGACATCCGTTGGCACAAGTACCAGCCCGCAGCGGGAGCCTATTTCACATACGGCCGCCGTCGCGTGAATGTGACGCTCGTCGTGCCCGTGCAGTTGCGCTACCTGCAATTGGACGACCGCATCGGAAACGCCTCTGGCAAGCATTTCAACGTCTTGACCCAACCTTCGCTGTCGTTCCATTACGATTTCAGCCACAAGTGGAAAGTGAACACCAAAATCGCCACCTACAACAGCACACCGAGCCTGCGAACGCTGTATTCAGGCTATATCTTGCAGAATTACAGGACTTTGTCGCACTACGACTGCCCTTTGGCCGACACCTACGGAGCCAACGGCTCGTTAGCCTTCTCGTACAAAAACATCATGAAATATGTCTTTGGCGAATTCTCGGTGAACTACAACCGCTACCGCAACGAAGTGATGTATTCGCAAAACTTTGAAGGCAACACCATGGTAATCAACGCCATAGAACTGCCGAGTTGGGGCGATTACATGTCCGTTTCGTTGTACGGCAGCAAAGGCTTCAATTGGAAGCGGCTGAACATCAACGCGAAATGCTCCTACGGACTTGGGCGCTCGCCGCAACTGGTGCAGGACCAAGTGGCCACCTATTACAACCAAGGCTGGAACGCCAACCTGACCGCTTCCATCGCAATAACGGACTACATCTTTTTCAACAACAAAGGCAGTTGGAGCCGGATGACTTCCTCGTTAGGCGGCTTCAACGCTGGAAGCCAGCCGATTGTGAGCCTTGTCGACAACGCCAACTTGAGCGTGGTGTTGCCTTTCGGCTTGTCCGTCACGCCCTCGGTGGAGTTCTATCACACCCGTTCCGCCACCCAAATCGACAATTTCGTGCTGCTGGATTGCAGCCTCGGCTACACCTTCCGAAAGATAAAGTTCAGCCTCGACGTGAACAACATCCTCGACACGAAGAGCTTCGTTTATTCCTATTATTCAGGGATTTACGGGTATTACTCGGCCTATTCGATTCGCCCAAGAAGTGTAATGCTGACGGCGCGGTTCAAGGTGATTTGATGTTGTTGCGTGATTAATACACAAACTCCAGCATCCAAAGAGGCAGATTGGCACCTATGGGCGACGCAATAGCATCAGCAAACACATAAGAATCAGGACAATCCGCTAATTGTTTGAAACTTTTGTCCTTGTCGCCGATTTCAAGATGACCTTTGGAATCCACCTTGAAGTCGCCTTTGTCTTTGCCGTAATTGTTGGTTTCAGGCAACGTGTTTTCAAAGCGGGTACGACCTTCCTTCTTTTTTTTATTGCTGTCCGCTAAACATTTGTGTGGGTAGAAAAAACAGGCTGAACTTTTTGGATAAAGTCCAGCCTTTATCGTTACCTTTGTTTCTGCTAAAAAC
>ONVP01000280.1 GCA_900321315.1 uncultured Bacteroidales bacterium | reverse complement strand
CTTTTTGGTCTGTTCGATTTTGCGTTCAAGGTCGGCCACATCCATGTTGAAAGTATCCTTGTCCACATCGACGAAAACGGGCGTCGCGCCTTGCATGGCGATGACTTCCGCCGAGGCGAAGAAAGTGAAACTGGGAACGAAAACGGCATCGCCCGGCTTCACGTCCCAAGCCTTCAGCGCGAGCAGAAGCGCATCGGTGCCACTGTTGCAAGCAATGCAATGCTTCATGCCGACATACTCGGCGAAAGCCTTTTCCATCTCCTTGATTTTCGGCCCCATGACATACGCGCTCGACGCGACCACTTCGAGGATGGCCTTATCCATTTCGTCTTTCAGGGCAATATATTGTGCTTTTAAATCTCTGAATTGCATCTTGGTTAGTTGAAAGTTGTTTAGTTGTTTAGTTATTTAGTTGTTTAGTTATTTAGTTATCAGGCATTTAACATCTGTTCCAATTGTTCATTCACTTCCTTGTATCTCCGTCCACAGGTGCATTGCAGCGCGGCATCGAGGCGCTTGCCGCATTCGCACACCCAGCCGATTTGCTTGGCGGGCACACCGGCCATCAGCGCGTAGGGCTTCACGTCCTTTGTGACGACCGCGCCAGCTGCTATGAGGGCACTTTTCCCCACGGTATGTCCGCAAACGACCGTGGAATTGGCACCCAACGAGGCACCTTCGCAAATCTTAGTCTTGGCATACTCGCCATGCACGGGGAAATGCGCACGCGGCGTGGTCACGTTGGTGAAAACGCAGCTCGGACCGCAAAACACATTGTCCTCAATTTCAACACCTTCATAAATCGAGACGTTGTTCTGCACACGGACGTTGTTGCCAATTCTCACGTTGTTTCCCACGTTCACGTTTTGTCCAAACGAGCACTTTTCGCCAATCACCGCACCCGACTGGATGTGGCAGAAATGCCAAATTTTGGTACCCGCTCCGATGCTCACATTGTCATCGACATAACTGCTTTCATGGATATAGTATTTCTCTGTATCGTGGTTCATTTATTCATTTTTTGCTTCTCTTCATCGAATCAAGAGGCAGCAAAAATAGCAAAAATATTTTTCACCCCCCCCGATATGTTATAAATTGTTTACACTCAGGCATTTGCATCTCCTTTCCATCCCGTTGCGAGCACGTCAGCGATATGGATTACCTTGATGGGAAGTCCTTCCTTTTCAATATAGGACTTCATGTGCATCAGGCAGGTCATATCCGTGGAAACGATATACTCAGCACCTGTATTTAAAGCGTTCTTAATCTTATGGTTAGCCATTCCAACGGCAATCGGCTCATGGTTCATTTGCAGCGAAAGGTCGGCACCGCAGCACATATCCGTTTGCTTCATCTCAATGAGTTCCAAACCTTTCACTTTCGAGAGAAGCAGCCTTGCCTCCTTTCCCAAGCCCAATCCGCGCAATGCGCAGCAACTGTCGTGGAAGGTCGCCTTGTGAGGAAACTCCGCGCCAAAATCGTCGAAATGAATTTGATTGACCAAGAAATCTGTAAGTTCAAAGATGTTTTCCACCATCTTCTTGAAAACCAAATGGTTGGCAGTATTGAAAAACAATTCAGGAAAGCGTTTCTTGATGTAATGCACACAGGCCGCAGAAGGCGCAACCACCGGATGGTCGGTGGAGAAGTCGTTGAGGAACTTGTCGCCCAACTCTTTCGCATCTTCCACAAAACCAGCATTATAGGCGAACCGTCCGCAACAAGTCTGCTCCGGATTGTATTCCACCTCAACACCAGCCCGTTCAAGCACTTTCAGCGTACTGACGGCCACTTCGGGGAAAAACTGATCGATGACACAAGGTACAAACAGCTCTACGGTCATGATGATTTCTTAAAAACGTGCAAAAATACACATTTTTACAATGCGATCGCAAATATTTTGTATCATCTCGTTACAATTTGCAGAAAACTTGCACCTAACCAATAATTTGGATAAGACTTTTCCACCACTTCAAGACAGTCGAAAGCCATGTGACCGAGGCTAATTGAAAGCGGCGCAAGAGCCATCACTATGCGATGGTCGCCATGCGAGGCGAAGCGCAAAGGGTGGGATCTTTGGTAAAACGGAAGTTGCGCAGAAGTCTTCAAAACAAGCTCATTTTCAGAATCATAATCCAATTTTGCGCCGATTTTCTCCAATTCGGTTTTCATGGCTCCAATCCTGTCGGATTCCTTCAAAACGAGGTTGGAAATGCCCGAAAACCGCGCTTCGAGTTGCAAACCGGCGCAGGTGGCGGCCATCGTCGGGAACAAGTCGGGGGTGGCGGAGAAATCGAAGCGAAGCGGGCGCTTTTCAAAAGGAATTTTGGTCAAAACAAGCGAATCGCAATCATATAACGTACTGACACCCAACATTTTCATCCATTCAGCTATAATGGCATCGCCTTGAAGACTCGCGGTCCCCGAGCCTGTCGAAGGGCCACATAAACCGTGTAAACGAATCTCACATGCCTCGCTCAGTGCCGCAATCTCGTACCAATATGAGGCCGCGCTCCAATCTGGTTCGATTGTGAAATTCCTTGACTGATAAGGCTTTGGAAACACCTTTGTCATTTTTCCGTTAAACTCAATTTCCGCGCCAAAATGCCGCATCATAGTAAGGGTCATTTCGAGATACGGGAAGGAACTGAGTTTGCCAAGCAGCTCCATTTCAAGGCCTTGCGGCCACATCGGCGCGGCCAAAAGCAATGACGAAGCGAATTGGCTGCTTTGGCTCATGTCGATTTGGACTTTGCCACCCGAAATGGGTTTTCCTTCGATTTTCAAGGGCAGAAAACCTTCTTTTTCAGCGTATTGGATGCTTGCGCCGAGGCATCTCAAAGCCTCTACCAAAGGCTTAATGGGTCGCTGCTTCATGCGTTCCGTGCCCGTCAGGAACCAAGTCCCCGAGTGACAGGCCAAAAATGTGGTCAAAAAACGCGCCGCCGTGCCGCAATCGGCAATGTCGATGATGCGAGGATGGCCTCCGTTGCCATTCCGCTGGTGGGTTGGTGGGTCGGCAATGGAATCCATAGGAGGTAATCCTCGCAACGCTTCCAACAAGGTTTGCGTATCCTTGGAATCCGAAAGATTCTGAAAATCAGGAGCAAAGCCACCATACGTCGCAATCATCAGTGCGCGGTTGCTTTCGCTCTTTGACAACGTACTCCAACGCTTCTCTCGCCGTTTCCGGTTCAACTTCCACCTCCCAAACGGGCTTTCCAACCGCCTCAAGCAGAACGAATTGCTGTTTTTCGCCCTGGTTTTTCTTGTCGTGGACGAGGTAGCCGAATATCCGATCAATGTCGGCTTTTGAAAGCGAGGTTTCAGCTTCGGAGAGCAAGATAGAAAGTTGACTTTCAAAATCTTGCAACACATTTTCATCAAGTCCGCATTGCTTCACAGAAAGCCACAAGGCACCCATCATCCCCAAGGCCACCGCCTCGCCATGCATCAAAGGGTAATCTGTTGTCAAGCAATGGCTCTCGATGGCGTGACCCAAAGTGTGACCAAAATTCAAAATCTTTCGCAAGCCTTTTTCGGTCCGATCTTGGGCCACGATTTCGCGCTTGATTTCGCCACAACGAACAATGAATTGCTGATAGTTTTCCAAATTGGCATTCAGCAAACTGGAATCAGCGACGAAGCCATATTTCAGCATTTCAGAAAGTCCGGAAATCAGTTCCCTTTGAGGCAAAGTTTCCAGGAAAACAGGGTGGATTATCACCTCTTCCGCCTCGGCGAATGTGCCGATTTGGTTCTTTCCGCCCCCGAAATCGATGCCGGTCTTCCCTCCTATCGCGGCATCCACCATGGCGAGCAATGTAGTCGGGATGTTGATGAACTTGATGCCACGCTTGTAGGTCGAGGCAGCGAAGCCGCCCAAGTCGGTGATTACGCCGCCTCCAAGATTGACTAACAATGCGTTACGGTCGGCATGGTGCTTCATTAGGGTTTCCCATATCCTTTGGACGGTTTGCAGGTTTTTGTGCCGTTCGCCCGCCTTGATGGCGATTTCAACAGCGTTTTTGCAGCCCAGCCAATACTCGACTTCGGGCAGCCAAAACGAGGCTACGTTTTCATCGGTGAGGATGAAAACTTTTGAGGCTTCGCTGATTTGTTTCAGTTTATCGTTCATTTCCAGCCAATTAGGATGCCATCGGAGCTGCCATTAAAGACGCACAAAGAACAAGCATCAAGTTTTTCATAATCAATCTCTTATGATTTCACATTTTATGATTCTTTCATCGTCCGTTTCGCCGTGTTGGATGTCAACGCGAATGTACTTTTCTGGCATCAGCGGCTCAATCATTTCGGGCCACTCGATGAGGCAGAGGTTGCCGCTGTCGAAATAGTTCTCGTAGCCGATGTCGTAGGCTTCTTCCAACTTCTTAATTCGGTAGAAATCAAAATGATAGACCGATTCGCCTTTCTCGGTGACATACTCATTGACGATGGCGAAAGTCGGGCTGTTCACCTCGTCGGTGACACCTATTTTGTGGCACAAGTTCTTGATTAGCGTGGTTTTGCCAGCGCCCATTGAGCCGTAGAAGGCTATGATGTCGGCCTCGTGGCGCAGCGAAGCCAGATGGCACGAAACCTCGTCGAGGGCTGCCGTGCCTTTGATGTTGAAACGTCTTTCGTTCATTACAAACCTATTTTTGGGGCAAAGATAATGATTTTTGCATGGCAAGAAAAAAGCCATCCCTTTCTTTTGCAAAAAAGGATGGCTTCTTCTAACGAAGCGTTGTTTTTGGGCTTGTTCAATGTTTGTCGTTGTTCCGTCGCTTGCCAATCAAATAGGCGCCGCCGAATGCTATCATCAACAGGCAGGTATCGCCAACAGGCACTGGGAACGACTGGTCCTGGTCGCTACCTTGGAAGGGGACGAAGGGGCCGTGTGATGGATCGGGGACACGCTTGTTGTTCTCAAACTCTTCATCCGAGAGGATGAACACCTGCGCTTGCAATGCGAACGTCAGCAATAGCGAGAAGGCAAGGATGATGGTTTTTTTGGCGTTTTTCATATTTGGTTTGTTTAGGATTTTTCTGTGGTTAGCATTTATTTGACGATGATTTTTTGCACATGTGTTCCGTTTGTGTTGGTGAGGCGCAGCAAGTACATTCCCGAGGCCACGTCGGGCAGGTTCACACGCGATTGACCGTCGGGGCCGAGGTTGGTGCGATGCAGCAGGCGACCTTGCAGGTCAATCATGTCGAGGTTGCCACCGCCAGTCACCACCCACTGCGAGCCGTCGAAGAAGGCGAAGTGGACGCTGCCGTTGTCATTGTCGTCGTCGTCGGTTTGCTCGTCAACGCCTGTCACATCGAAAGTGATGTAGAAGCGCGAGTAGTAGT
>ONVP01000042.1 GCA_900321315.1 uncultured Bacteroidales bacterium | reverse complement strand
TGCTCCGGCTCGGCGATGGGCTTGCCAAAGCGTCCGCCGAAGCCGCCTCTGCCGCTCATCGGCGAAGTGCCTCTGAACGAGGCCTTTTGCGTCTGCTCGATGAGGTTGGCGTCGATTTCATCGACGAAGCGGGAACGCTCGCTGAGGGTGAGGTTGCCGTAGCGGTAGCGTTGCTCGGCATGGCTCAAGGTGAGCTTGGTCATGGCGCGGGTGATGGCCACGTAGAACAAGCGGCGTTCTTCCTCCAGTTCCTCTCTCGTGCTTAGGCTCATGATGCCCGGGAAAAGGTTCTCTTCCATGCCGACGACATACACATACGGGAACTCCAAGCCCTTCGCGCTGTGGATGGTCATGAGGCTTACGAAGTCGTCGTTGCCGTCGTCTTTCTTCATCTCGGCGTCGGTGAGCAGGGCCACGTCTTCCATGAACTGAACCAGGTCCACGCGGGCGGTCTCGCCGGTGGTTTCATCCACTTGCCGGTCGCTGAACTCCATGATGGCGTTGAGCAGTTCCTCCACGTTCTCCACCCTCGAAACGCCCTCGGGCGAGTCGTCTTCCTTCAGCACCTTAATCAGTCCTATCGCGTTGGTGATGTGCTTGGCCAACTCGAAGGCGTTCATCTTGGCTTGCAGGCTCTGGAAACTCTTGATCATCACCATGAAGTCGCGGAACTTGTTCACGGTGCCCATGTTGAAGTCTCGCGGGAACACGTTGTTTTCCATGCACTTCCAGATGCTGGTGCGGTTTTCGTTGGCGGTTACCATCATGCGCTCGATTGAGGTCTTGCCGATGCCTCGGGCGGGGTAGTTGATGATGCGAAGCAAGGCCTGTTCGTCTTCGGGATTGATGACGACGCGGAAGTAGGCCAAAAGGTCCTTGATTTCCTTGCGGTCGTAGAACGAGAGGCCGCCGTATATTTTATAAGGTATGTTCTGCTTGCGCAGGGCTTCTTCCATCGAGCGGCTTTGGGCGTTGGTGCGGTAGAGGATGGCGAAGTCCTTGTTGGGCAGGTGGCGTTCCATCTTGTAGCGGAAGATGCTGTTGGCCACCATCGTGCCTTCTTCGGTGTCGCTGTTGGCGTGGATGAGACCGATGAGTTCGCCGGCTTCCTTGTCGCTCCACACCTTTTTCTTGATTTGGTCCTTGTTGTGCGCGATGACGCTGTTCGACGCATTGACGATATTCTGGGTGGAACGGTAGTTTTGTTCCAACCTAATCAGCTTGTAATCAGGGTAGTCGTTCTTGAAGTTGAGGATGTTTTGGATGTTCGCGCCACGGAAGGCGTAGATGCTTTGTGCGTCGTCGCCCACCACGCAGATGTTCTCGAACAGGGCCGCGATGCGTTTCACGATGAGGTATTGGGCGAAGTTGGTGTCCTGATACTCATCGACGAGGATAAACTTGAAGTGGTTCTGGTATTTGTAGAGCACATCGGGGTTGTCGCGCAACAGCACATTTGTAAAATACAGTATGTCATCGAAATCCATGGCGTTGGCGCGGTGCAGGCGGTCGTTGTAGAGCTTGAAGAGTTGCGCCATCAGCGGCTTGTTCGACTTGCGGTCGGTTTCTTGGATGTCGGGGTTGTTGGCGTAGTCTTCGGGCGAAAACAGGCTCGACTTGGCCGAGCTTATGCGCGACAGCACCTGCTTGGCTGGATAGACTTTGGTGTCAAGACTCAAGTCCTTCAGTATCTGTGTTATGAGTGCTTTCGAGTCGTCGGTGTCGTAAATCGAGAAGTTGCTCGTGAATCCGATTTTTTCCGCCTCGATGCGCAAAATCCTCGCGAAGATGGAGTGGAAGGTGCCCATCCACACGTTGCGCGCGTCGCTCGCATTGACGAGTTGCATGATGCGTTCCTTCATCTCGCGTGCGGCCTTGTTGGTGAAGGTGAGTGCCATGATGCTGAACGGGTCAATGCCTTCTTGAATCATATAGGCGACGCGGTAGGTGAGGGCGCGGGTCTTTCCCGAACCGGCTCCCGCGATGACCATCACGGGGCCTTCTATGGTGGTAACGGCCTCACGCTGAGGCTCGTTCAAGTCTTTCAGTAGATCTATCATTGATTCTTCGTTTTTCCTGATAAGTAACCGTTCAAAATTAAACTGCATGATTTTTGACGCGAGATACGGGAATCCGGGACTTTTTGACCATGACCACTGACCATGACCATGGCCGCTTTCACCGGAATGCTGAAGTTTCTGCCCTTGGCCTAAGCTGTCGTGGTCATAGTCATAAGTCATAGTCCCTTAGCTCGTGTCAATATGTAAACTAAATTCGCTTATCTGCTTAACTCCCAACTCCCAACTCTCAACTTCAAACTCCCAACTCAATCATACTCTCCCCAATTCACACAAGCCCCTTTCCCCATCTTCTTCAGCGGGAACAATACGGTGAGTTTCACCGTGGCGTTGCCGATGTGGCGTTTGCCGAGCAGGGTGGGGTCGATGTGGCTTGCGCCAATGACGCTGGCAGGGTTGGTTTCGCCGGCGATTTCCTTTTCGGAATAGGTGTTGAAAACGCCCACATGGCACGAAGCGTCGAGCTTGAGCAGCAGATAATAGCTGTTGATGGGCACTTTGAAACGCACTCCGGCACCCACCACGGCTCCGATGTTCCATGCGCGCATGTTGTTGCGTGTCATGGCAACGGTGGCTGTATCAAGGGTGGTGTTTGTGCTGGTGCTGTCGGCGGCCAAGGTTTGCAAAGTCCAGTGCATGTTGCCCGCGATGGGCAGGGTGAAGCGTGGAGCTATGAAAACGTAAGGCTTGATGTTTCCGCTGCCAAAATATTGGTTCAGAGGTATTTGTATGCAGACTTCGCTGTAAACGATACTGTCTTTGCGGTGATACATTTGGCTGTGCCCGATGGCATCGGGAAGTTCGTAGTCATAGTCGAGCATGGTGCTACGGTTGGCGTAAAAGGCTTCGATGCCGATGGAGTTGTTCGTGCCCAATTTGCGCTCCACGACGATGCCTGCCAAGCCGTGGTCGAGCAGGCTCGTGACGGGTGCGTTGGGGTCGAACAGGAAATAGGGTTGTTCGTATGGCCTATGGACACCGTCAGTGTGCAGCCAACGAGTGGCGGAAACGCCGCCGATGACTCCCACGTTGTATTTGGCTTCCGTTGAGGTTTCTTCGGAATGGTTTTTCGGCAGGGGCTTGGCAAACTGGGCATGTGCCGTTCCGAAAGTGGCTATCAGCGCGAAAAGTATGAGGTGTGAAGCGTGTTTCATGTTGCTAAGATATTAGAGTTCAACGTTTTGTGTTGGACGGAGCGTGTCGCAGTTGTAAACGACAAGGTCGCCAGGGTAGTGGAACAGGTTCAGGTCGGCGGGGAAACGTCCGTAGTAGCGCATGGCCTCGAAGCCGTACTTGCAATCGACGAGGACGGTTTGCTGGATGGTGTCGGCGGTGAGGCTCACGGTGTCTTGCGTGATCACTTGTTCTGTGGCCACCCTTCCCGACAGGATGACGGCATAAAGGGGCAGCTCGTTGGTGTCGCGGATTTCATAATAATAGGCGGTGAACAAGGGAGCTTCGCCCATGATGTAGATGGAGCCGAAGTCGTCAGCACTGCATGAGGCGCCGTTCTTGAAATAGCTTGGGGCGATCGTGTCGTTCACGAAATTGGCCAAGCCGTTTCTCATCATCTCAAGTGTGTTTTCGGTGGTGGCGTGGTGAACGGTGTTGGTGGTATAGGTGAAGTTCATCTTCGCTATGCCGAAATGCTGGTCGAAGATGTTGAAGACGATGTTGGATTCGGGTGTCGGGACAGGCGGCTCCCATTGGGAAGGTGAAGAGTTCGCGTTGCCTCGACAAAAAGGCGTTTTCCATCAGGGGCGGGGTGTCGCCAAAATGCAGGTTTTCGTTGCCGAATGCTTCCAGCAGGCGCATGGGCATATACTCGTTGATGTTGGGGATTTGCTGGTGGCCGTAGAAAAAGGTGGTTTCAGGCTCGTCCTTGAGGCACGAACTGAATAATATCAATCCCAATATGCTGATTGATAGTATGATACGATGTTTTTTCATATTATGTTGTATATAAATATGATTCATTTTTTTGGTGTGCAAAGGTACGGAATTGTGGCTTTGCTTCAGCAAAAGAATGACGCATTTTTCTGATAATTATTGTTGCCTCGCGGGATTATTTTGTGACGACGACTTTTCGTGTTCCCGTGCTTTCCTTCGCGGTTGCCACGAAGAAATAGATGCCGTTGGGCTTGTGGCGCATGTCGTAGCTCAGGCAGGTGCCCTCGCTGCGCAATGTGTCGATGAGGATGCCGTGCATGTTGTACACCTTCACCTCGACGGGGTCAGAGAGCTTGTCGAAGCGCAGTTCCATCAGGCCGCTGTTGGGGTTGGGAAGCACGTCGAAGACTATGGCGTTTTCGGTCGCCTCGTCGATGCCGTAGAACGAGCACACCATCCAATAGTCGTGTGTCACGCCTTGGAGGTCGCAGGCATTGTAGGCCGTGGCGCGAAGCCAAACGGTGTCGTTGGTGTGGTTGAAGGGATACACCTTGCAATGCTCGTGTTTTTCTCCCGAAACCGCAAGCCTCCAGTTGAGGTTGGCTGCGGCCAGCAGGCCAGTGGCGGGGTCGCGTTTGCAGAGTTGCCATGCCACGGAGTCGAAGGAACCGTAGTCAGTGTCGAGGCTGTTCAAATGGAAGTCGTAGGCGTTGATTTGGAACTCGTTGCCGGGCACCACCCATGGCGCGGTAGTGTGGCCCGTGGCGACGATGCTGCACGAGTCGGGGGCATGGAGGATGTGTAGCCGCAGGTGCTTGATTTCGTAGCATCCGCTTTCGGGGTCGGCGATGGTGTCGTCCACGTTTTGCGACTCATAATAAGTGATGCCGTTTTGCCATGTGTAGGAATGGCATTCGGTTACGATGTCAGGTTCGTTGTCGGTGACGTTGGTCACGACGAGGTGTATCTCTGTGGCGCTTTCGCAGCCAAACTCGGCGGGCAGCATGGCGATGGTGTCGTAAATGCCCGGATGGTCGTAGGCGATGCTTACGCCGTATTTCTCGAACACGCCAGGGCCGGTGAAGCACACCTGCTCCTCGTATGGCCCGTTGTAGCCGGTTTCGTGGGCGGTGATGTGGACGATGACCTTGCCTGCGCAAGGGTTGGGATGGGCACTCACGATGTCGCGGACGAGGATGGTGTCGCCCTCAATGAGCACGTCCTCAAAACCATAGCCGCTGTAAGTCTTCCCAATGCAAGCGTCGGCGCTGTATTCCTCGTTGTCGTTCAGCCTTGCGTCGATGTAGAATGTGGTGGTTTGTGTTGTCGATTCGGAGCAGCTCGTTTCTCCTGTTTCCACAGTGAATTTTACGGTGTAGAACCCGTTTTCGGCGTAACTGTGTTGGGCATTGTCCATGTTGCTGGTGCTGCCGTCGCCGAAGTCCCATGTCACGCTGTAGTTGCTGTAGTTCACCTCGACCTTGAAGACGATGGGATTCAAGGTGCAGTTGACCACGGTGTCGCCGTCCGCAACGCTGATGTCGTCGATGGTGAAAGAGGTGGTGAGGTCGGCGGCTTTCGATCCGGCCATGTAGGCATAGCCTCGGGCCTTGCCAAAGCCGTAGATGTGGGCGTTGAAGCCGTTTGTGCATGACAGGTGATGCGTTCCGTGCCCAATCCTCGTCCGGTAGAACTTGTAGTCGGCGGTGCCGGTCACGGCTTCAAACAGAGATGCGCCAATCAGATTGCCGTCCAATGAAACGTTGTCCGCGTCTTCGGACTTGACGATGACGTTCACATAATGGTTGTTGATGTCGGTTTCGTGGTCGCTTTCGTAGTTGAAGGTGGAAAACGTGATTTCTTGGATGCGCTGTTCGATTGGGGCAATCCAAACCATGCTTGGCGCGCCGATGCCGTTACTGCTGTTGTCTCGGGATTGGTTGTAGAGATACACGGCGCAGCTGTGCGAGGCTTCCACGAAGCGTGACTCCTCGGATTGGAGGAAAGGATAGGTTCGCGACTCGCCGGCGTTCAATATGAACGGTTCGTGCCCACTGATGTTGATGACGTTGCCGTCAGAGGCGGAGGTGATTTTCATGTGGTCTTTCTTGTTGCGTCCGAGAGAATTGGTGACCACGAAGTTTCGTCCCCAGGCTTGCAGGGGCATGGCTTGCTCGAAGATGCAGTCGGAATCGTCGCCGTTGTTTGGAACCATGGTCAGGTTGTTTCCGTTGAACACGGCGATTTTCTTGCAGTCGCGTGCCGTTACGCGGCTGCCGCTCAAGTCACGGCTGCCATTGTCAATATGCGAGCGCACTTGATAGCTTTGCCCGCGCTGAAGGGTGATGCTGAACTCTTGCCCGGCTGGTTTCCCGTCCAAGGTGTTCACCGTTGGCGTGATGTCCACAACGGTCTCGTCTTCAGTGGCGACGATGAGGAACGTGCTCGAATAGAAGTCGGAATAGGGTGAGATGCTGTAGTCCGGGCTTGTTGTGGGGCTTTGTTCGTAGGTCTGAATCATGTAGTCGTCAGAAAGGGCCTGTATCGGCAGGATGTAGGATGCGTCGAACGACATTTCGGCGATGTTGGCGCAATATACCGAAATGGTGTCGTCGGCGCTGACAAGCAGACCTTTGCCAAGCACTTGCCCGTGCTCGTCAAGTTCCATGTAAGCTTGCTCTATCGGGATGTCAAACGTGTAGGGCGAGTCGGCCTCCACTTGGAAGCGTTGTACATAGCCCGTGTTGGGGTTGCTGACAGTGCATTGGCTTTGCTGCTTTGCGCTGATAATCAGTTGTGTGCGTATCCAAGTAAAGTCAATGTTCCATCCAGACCAAAAATCTTGGGTGTATCTGTCTTTGTATCCATTCCCGATAAACGACACCCAAAACTCGGTGCCTTCGGTGGTGATGTCTTGCGCCGCAACCTCGGTTGCGCCGAACAGCGTTGACAGCAGTAACAATATTCCCAAAACCAGTTTTTTCATAATAGCTCCAATTAGTCGCAACAAGGCGGATTTTCATTAATTTAGGTGCACGACGAACCCGTTTCATAACACCTACAAACAAAATCCCCAATTTTTCGCCCAGAACTTTCAGCTTAATCATACTCGCCCCATCTGATGCAAGCTCCTTGCAGCCGTTTCTTGATGGGGAGCAAGAAGGTGATGGTGGCTTGGGCGTCGGCACCGTAGCGCAAGTGGTTGAACTCGTTTTGGAGGTCGATGTCGGTGAAGGTTGATAAGCCGTACATGTTGGCCGACACATCGAACTTGAAGATGAAATAGTAGCTGCTTGTGTTGATCCTGAACTCAGAGCCAAGGCCGACGGTGGCACCCACGTTGAGCATGCGGTAGGTGCTGTCGCTGATGGCTGCGCCCACGGAGTTGATGCCCAGTGTGTCCATGGTGTTGATGTCGAGGTTGATTGCACGGTGTTTCATGCCGCCGCCCTTGAGGATGTAGGATGCGCGGGGTGCGGCGAAAATGTATGGCATGACGGTGCGCTTCGTGTTGAGTGGGAAATAGAACGTGAACGGGACGTAGGCCTCAACGGTAGGGTAGAAGGCTTCAAGGTCGTATTCGCGCCTGACGTGCTGGTTGAGGCCGATGGGGAAGAACTCGTTGGTGTAGTGCAATGCCATGTTGCGCTGGGCATAAAGCACGTTCAAGCCAATCGAGCGGTTGGCTCCTGTCATGTATTCGATGGCGATGCCGCCAAAGAAGCCTAAGCTCTTGGGCAGAAGCGGCTTGTAGTTGACCAGATACCAGTCGTCGGCTTCGGCACGGTCGATGTGGAGCCATGTGGTGAGGTTGCCACCGCCCATCAGTCCAACGTTGAGCTTCGCTTCGCTTGATTGCACGCGGTCGCGGGGCGACGACAAGGGTTTGCGGAATTGTGCCGAAGCACTGGAACTAATCAAAGTCAATAGGCAAATGGCCAGTAGGTGTTTCTTATTCATTTTCTGTGGTTTTCTCAATGGATGATGACGACTTTACGGGTGACGGTGTTGCGGCTGTCGGAGATGACGAAGAAATAGATACCTTCGGCAAAGGGTTTCATGTCGTAGTCGTAGCTTGTGCCTTTGGGGCCTACGGTGGTTTCGAAGGTGTCTATCGGGGTGCCTCTCATGTCGAACACCTTGACCTTGACGCGGCCTTCCATCCGTTCAAAGTTGATGCGCATTCTTCCGTTGTTGGGGTTGGGCACGATGCTCACCTCGGCGGCGGTTTTCGCCTGCTCGTCCACGCCGACGTATGACGACTTGAGGAAGAACTTGAAGGTCTTGTATTCGTCTTCTTCCATGCAGTTGTTTCTCACGTTGCAGGTCAGCTCAACCAGATTGTTTTCGCGCTCGCGAACCACGATGTTGCAGCTGCTGCTCTTGCGGTCGTCAGACATGGAGTATTCTATTGCCCATGTCGATTTGCTGATGGTCCATTCGCATTCGTCCCAAAGGCTTCGGCCTTCCTCGCTGATGATGATGTCGTATTTGAAGGAGAAGAACTCGGTTTCGGTAATCACGGGAATGGTGTCGTTGTTGGCAATGTAAAACTCGCCGTTGATCGACTTGAACAGTATCGATGTCGGGTTGGGCGTGTATTTCATGCCTTCGATGCGGTAGGTCTGCTCACGATAGCAGCCGTCAGCCGACAGACCTTGGAAGGTGTAGGAGGTGTTGTCCGTGAATATGGTGTCTTGGGTGTTGCCCATGCCGTCGGTCCATGTGACAGGAACGAAGTCGCATTCTTCGCGTATGACGACAGCATCGGCGTATTCCGGCATATTGACGGTGACGGTCGTCCTGACGGGCCATTGGGTTTGTCCGTCGTTCACGGTGCAAATGTATTCTGTGGTCATCGAAGGTTCAACCGTGATGGTGGCGCTGTTCAGCGCGGGGGCGTGGTTCCACGAGTAGGAGTAGGTTCCTGTGCCGTCGTAGGCCGTCACGGTCAGCTGGGTGGTTTCTCCGAGGCAGATGACGTTAGGCTCGGCAACGATGGAGGCGGTCAGCGCGCCGCCTTCGATGCGGACGGTGACTTCCTTGCTGTCGGTGCATTCGGGATGGCTCGGGTTTGTAACGGTCATGGTGTACACTTGGCTTTGCGTCAGCACTATGGTTTGTGTGTTTTGTGCGTCGGGGTTGGTTACCATGTTGGCGGGTTCCCAGTGGTAGGTGAAGTTGCCCGTGCCACCTGTGCCGCTGAGTTGTGCCGCGCTGCCGTATGGGATGGCGATGATTTCGTCGGGGCCGGCATCGGGCATGGCATCCACGACGACGGTTTGTGTGATTTCGCCTGGGCAGGTGCCGTCTTCATTGGCCACGGAGAGCGTCACCTGATAGGTGCCGGCTTGCGCGTAGGTGTGGCTAACGTTTTGTCCGTTGTCGTTTTGTCCGTCGCCGAAGTCCCATTCATAGACGATGCCTTCGCCTGAGCTTGCGGCATTGAATTGTGTGGCTTCGCCTTGGCATACGGTGGTGGAAGTGAAGCTGGGCGAAGCCTGTTGGTAGATTTCAACGATGGTGGTGGCGTTGCTGCTTTGGTTGCCCACAGTGATGGTGCACACATAGCTGCCCGACATGGACGGCGTGCAGTTGGGTATGGAGGGGCTTTGCTCGGTGGAGGAAAAGCCTTCCGGCCCGCTCCAGCTGTAGGTGGAGCCGGGTTGCCCGTTGGCGGTCAGGTGGATGGTTTGTCCTTCGCAATAAGGGCCGTCGTTGTTCACCAACGGAGGCAAGATGTCGCAGTCGGTGGTGCCCGTTCCCTGGTTCTCGAAGGCGATGTTGCAGGGGTCGTTGGAGTAGTTGGTGATTAGCAGCACATAGTATTTCCCTTGCTGGGCGTTGTTGATGTGGCAATGCTCGGTGGCCGAGGTGCTGTAGCCGCAGTCCACGATGTTGCTGCAAGACAGTTGGTCGCAGGCCGAGGTGATGTCGTCGAATGGCCCCCAGCAGTCGAAGTCGATGTCAACCTGTGGCGTGCTTCCCATGAAGATGTCAAGGTTGCCCGGCTCGTCGATTCTCATGTAATAGAAGGCGGGATTGGGTGCTGTGCTGAGGCAGTTGGACGACTGTCCGGGAGTGCCGCTGCATGCGTATGGGGGATCGCACGGTGAGTTGTAGATAGGGCCGCAGGGCGAGCCTGAATTGGTTCCGGCGGGGAAGCTGTAGGCACCGTTGTCGGTGCAGAAAGGCAGGGCGGTTTCGCAGGTGGCATTGTCGGCCCTCACGCCGCCGGTGAAGTCCTCGTACAACATCGCAAACAATTCATCGTCAAGCTCTTGTCGCCAATGGACGAAGAGTTGGCCTCGGGTTTCCTTGTCATAAAGGTTGAACTCGTTGCGTTTCTCGTAAACGACATGGTCGTAGAAAAAGTCGAAGTCCGACAACTCTTCGGGCGTGTCGTTGCCGACGTATACCTCAACCACATTGGGCAGGCTCGCGCTCTTGTAGCAGAAGTAGCCTTGATCGAGGATGGAGTGGATGACGAATACTCGTTCCTCGATGGTTCTCATGTCGGTGATGGAAAAGTCACCCACTTTGATTTGTCGCGGTTGCTGTGCTTGCACCGTGGTTATGAGCGCAAACATGGCCCAAGCTAAGGCCATGGGACGGAAGTAATGCTTGATAAAGGTCTTGTTTGATTTCATTGCTCAGGTTTATTGAAATCGGTGAATGTTGTTGTAAGCTGTGTCGAAGGGCATGATGCCGAAAGCATCGTAGATGAACATGTCGTGCAGCTCGGGGAGGCTGGTGCCTTGGCTTGCAGAGGTGTAGTTGTATCCCTCGATGCGCACGCCCATGCGGAACTGCTCTATGCCGTTGGCGGTCATCTTGCCTGATATGATGGTGCTTTGCGTCATTTCGATGGTGTAGTCGGTGATGTGGTTTGCCATTGCTGCATCGCCCACCTCTCGCTTGACGACTTCCTTGAAATAGGCAGTGAAATAAGGAGCTTGGCCCATGATGAAGATGTCTTTCGTTTCGTTGGCATACTCATGGAAATAGGTACCGTCCAACAAGGATTCGTAGCGGTAGTCGCGCACGTATTCCATCGTGTCGAACACGCCTCGGTGCTGCCCGAGGAAGGCGAAGGTGAAGCGGTTGGTGTAATAGCTTGGATCCTTGTAGTAGGTGCTGCTGGTGTCGATGTCAACGTTGTGGATGAACTGGGTGAGGTAGAGCGAATCCTTGTAGAAAGGCATCGGAATCACGGGCGGATTGTCGCCGAAATGAAGGTTGTCGGTTCCCATGGCGAGGATGAGGTCCGTCGGCATCACTTCGTGGATGTCGGGGATGATTTGCAGGGCATAGTCCAAGGGCTGGTTTGCAGTGGGCACGTCTTCCGGCTTGTGGCAGGCTGCTGTCGCAAGCGATGCTACGACACAAGCCGTAATCAATTTGAGGTTTCTTTTCATCTGAATCAGTTATGGTGAATCAATGTGTGATGACGACTTTTCGGGTGACTGTATGCTGGCTGTCGGAGATGACGAATAGGTATAGTCCGTCCGAATAGCGTTTCATGTTGTACTCGTGGCTCGACTGGTTGGGGCCGACGGTGGTTTCAAAGCTGTCGATTTGGTTGCCCTTCATGTCGAACACTTTCACGTCCACGCGGCCTTCCATGTTCTCGAAGCGAAGCTCCATGCGGCCTCCGTTGGGGTTGGGCACTATGCAGACCTTGGCTCCGCCGGTGTCGAATTCGTCGATGCCGACATACGACGACTTGAGGTAGAACTTGTGTGTCTTGTATTCATCCGCCTCCATGCAGTTGTTTCTCACCTTGCAGGTCAGCTCCACATGGTTGTTGTCGCGATCGGCCACAAACACCTTGCAGGTGCTGCTCTTGCGGTCGGAGGCAAACTGCGGCTCGATGCGCCACGAGGGTTTGCTGATGCTCCATACGCATTCGTCCCAGATGCTGCGGCCTTGCTCCAGCACATAGAAATCGTAGTTGAAGGAGAAGAACTCGGTCTCGGTCACCACGGCGATGGTGTCGCCAAACACCACGGCATGGATGTCGGTGCAACGGATAGGTGTCGGGTCTGGAGTGTATCTCATGTTTTGCACCACGACGCGCAAGGCGCTGTCGCAGCCGTGCGCGGTCGTGCCATCGGTGAAGGTGTAGGTTCCGTTCTCGTTGAGGTGCGGGTTTTCGCCAAACCAAGTGAAGTCCACTTCGTCGCAAACGTTGTTGAAGTTGATTTGCCCCGAGTTGTCGGAGTCGTTCATCGTCAGGTGCAGACGGTATTCACGCGAGCAGGGGAACGGACTCATCGAAACGGAATGCTCGTAATCGCCTGATTCGTAGTAGGTTTGCCCATTGACAGGCCAGTAATACGAGTCGCATGCGTCATCGACATAGAAATGTTCGACGTCTGGTACTTCTTGGAAATACACGTTGAGGCGGAAGATGCCTTCGCATGTCGAGGTGGGCAAGGTGTCGATGTAGATGCCGTCCTCGTGAATGTAGAAATGATGGTTGCCGACGGGATTCCAGTCGAAGGTCGGCGTTTCGCCCGAATTGTAACACACATGTTCGACTTGTGTTTCCGGAATGTAATAGTCGCTCACGCTCAGAATCAGCCTGACGGTGCTGTCGCAGCCGTGGATGTCGGTGTCCATTACCAATACGTCCACTCCTTCGTAATAATCTATGCCATAGAAGGTGTAGGGCAGCTGCTCAGGGCAGAGGCTGACGTCCTTTATGGTGATGTCGTTGTCTTCGTAAACTGTCAGTTCGAGCCTCACGATGCTGTCGCAGCCGTTGACGGTGTGGTCGGTATAGGAGGTATATATAGAAGAGGTGTAGAGAGTGCCATAGAATTCGTAGCTTGCGCCGTGGCAGATGGCCGCCGTGATGGTGGTTTCGTCGAAAGTGGTGTAGTGGTCGAGGTGCAGGTAGATGGTCTTGTCGCAGCCTTGGTCGGTGACGGTGTTGTATTCGTATTGGCCTTCCAAGCTGCATGGTGTGTCGTGCCACAGGTAGGTTTCGCCCGGGCAGATGGTGTGGTACTCATGCTCCACTATCACGTCGTTCACCGTGACGGTCACTGTGGCCGTTGCGGTTTGGTTGGTTTGTGGATTGGTGACGGTAACGGTGTAGGTGGTGGTTTGCGTCGGGTTGGCTATCGGGTTGTAGATGTTGGGGTTGCTGAGGGCGGTTGTGGGCGACCACGAGTAGGTGGAGCTGCCCATGCCGCCGCCGGCATTGGCCGTGAGTTGGGTGCTGCCGCCTAAGCAGATGGCGGAAGGCGCTGCAATGGCCGTCACAGCCAAGGCACCGCCTTCGATGTGGATGGTAACTTCATCGGTATCAACGCATTGTCCTTGTGCGTTGGTGACGGTGAGTGTGTAAGTCTGGTCTTGTGTGAGTGTCACGGTTTGGGTGTTTTGCGCGTTGGCGTTCACCACTTTGTTGGCGGGTTCCCAGTGGAAGCTGAAAGAGCCTGCGCCGCCCGATCCGTTGAGTTGGGTTGATGTGTTGTAGGGGATGGTTTGGTCGGGGCCGGCGTTGGCAGCGGGTGCGGCGTGCACGGTGACGGTTTGGGTCTTCGTGTCGGTGCAATGTCCGTTGCCGCAGCTCACGGTGAGGGTCACGTTGAAGGTGCCCGCTTGGGTGTAGGTGTGTGTCGGGTTCTGCTGGGTCGAGGTCTGGCCGTCGCCGAAGTTCCATTGCACGCCTGTAATTTGCTGTCCTGTCGGGTTGGTGGTGCTGGTGTTGGTGAACTGGGTGGCCTCGCCTAAGCACACGCTGGTGGCGGTGAAGTTGGCTGTGGGTTGCGGATACACGACCACTTCTGTGGTGGCACTGGTGGTTTGGCTGCCCACGCTGGTGACGCAAGTGTAGGTGCCGGCCATGGCCATCGTGCAGTTGGGGCGGGTGGGATTCTGTTGGTTGGAGGTGAATCCAGCCGGGCCGCTCCAATTGTAAGTGGCACCCGCTTGGGCATTGACGGTCAGATGGATGGTTTCGCCGACGCAATAGGGACCGTCGTTATCGACAATGCCAGGCAGAATGCCGCAGTCGGTCTCGCCTGTGCCTTCCGTCTTGGTGAAGTTGATGACGCAGGGCTGTTGAGAGTAGTTGGTAATCATCAGAATGTAATATTCGCCCACTTGAGGCATATGGTAGTTCACAGTGCCGTGATCTGCATAACCGTGGTCGTGCTGGTTGTCAGGATAGCCAAGATAGATGTTTTCAGAATAGGATGCGGAAAAGGAACAATCCACTATCTTATTGGTTGTCAGTTGGGCTACACATGGCGAGGTGGGATCTGTATAAGGTCCCCACATGCAAAAGTCCACGTCGCGGGTGATGCTGGGAGAGTTCGGGTCGTGGCCTTCCAAGTGGATGATGAAAGGACCTGCGGTTTGTATTCTCATGTGGTACCATGAAGGATTGTAGGAGTTTCCGATGCAGCCGTCTTGTAAAATGGTTCCTTCTAATTGGTCTGCGGTTTGGGAAGACGAGGCGGCGTTAAAGGTGATGACGTCAGAAGTGCAGAAAGGGTCTGAATTAGCACAAATGTTGTTGGATCTGGTATTGTTGAGAGCGATGTCCAAAGTTATCGATGCGAAATGGGAGGGCTGGATGCAACCTTTCCAGGTGGGCATGAGGTCGAATATGTCCATTTTGGACAGCATCGAGAAATCCGAATAGGTGTTTTGGTAGAAGGTCTCAAAAGCCTCATAGAAGTTGTTCTCACTAAGGTCTTCGCTCGTGCTAATGCTGAATTGTCCAGGCTCGTCGTTGGCAATCAGGACAAAACGATTGTCCTGAGCGAAGTTGTATAAGAGGAAGACTCGAAAATCTATATTGTCAATTCTGTGGAAATCTAACAAAATGCCGTTTTCTGCATATTGTCTGTAAGGTTGTTGCGCCCATTGCTTCATTGGAAGAGCCAGCAATATCAAAGCGACGATGACGGTTTTTGCGAATCTGCTCATTGTATTATAATTTGTTGGTTGTCAATGATGTAATTGATGCTTGCGCTGTGTTTTGGGCAAAAACTACCCAATTTTGAACCGACAAATATAGAGAAAATCCGTAAAAATAACGCAAGAATGGAAAAAAAAATGAAAAAAATGTTATTTGGTGGTTTTTGGGTGGATGGGCATAGAGCTTGTTTAAATAACTGTTCAAAACCAAACTGAATAATCATAAGTGGTTTCCCCTGTGGGGAATGGAGTTTGGGCATAGTTTAATATCTATAGATATAACCGAACATTGCGAACCGAGGTTTCCAATTTCAAAACAACAAATGGACGACAAAGCTTGTTAATATAGGGAATAGGAACAAGCCGTACATAAACAAAAACATCATCCAACCTTTCAATTTGCGATTTAAGGCACAAGATTTGTATTTCTTGATTAAAACTTCTATTTTTCTGCCATAAAACCTATAATTAAACCAAGTAAAGACCGCTACTAATGCAAGTGCCAAAACAGTAGCAGGGGGTCTATAAGTGACGTTCAAGTTCAATGGAAAAAACATATTATAAGTCAGGATGGCGTTGTACACAAGGAGAAACTGGATAGCTCCTATTGCAAGAGCGGCAGGGAAATGAACTGGATAGTCAACTTTGTGACCCTTTTTGTAATGATGACAAGCAAACCAATAATACAAATACCCGAACATTATTTCAATACATTTATCTATAAGACTTTAAATTATAAAAGGCAAAAAATAAAGCAGTAACATCAAAGGGAAAAACATCCAATCCTTAAACCATCTGTTGGCTTTGCAGTCCTTGTATTTCCCCTTTATCTCCTCGTCTCGATTTTTATAGCGGTGATAGTTGAAAAGGTATAGTGACAACATGACTACGGCTATGCTTATGGCCAATATTCTGCCTTTTAAATTCTCCACGTTTGAAACAAACAATGGCCTGAGAAACATAAAAATGCAGTACGCCACTAACAACTGAATCAAACAAAGGAAAAGTGATGCGGAAGAACATGGATTGTTGTTCCATTTCTGTTTGCTGTATTGAATGAGCATACGGTAATAGAAATAATCAAAAACTCTAAACATAATCAAAACTATTGATATTTGTTATAATTCCAATCAATTCTTTGGTTCAAATTTTCGCCCACTGACATACCTGTGTAAGAATATGAAATAATTTCTGCTCCAAGAACTACGGCTCCAGCTATCCAGCCAACAGGACCACTACAAACATAAGCTAAAACCACGCATGTCATAGAGGTTGTTATTTCATATATATTTGACGGTCTAATTACTTCTGTAGTCATTACATCGTACACGGATACCCCAACTCCGATGGCTCCTAAAACATTGCCTGCTTTTCCCATTTTACCGGCAACAACTCTCCCGTATTTTGCGGCGCTTGCGCCTTTGGATAGTTCTTTTGGATATTTGGCTGCGAGTTTTGCCTTTTGGGCCTTGGTCAGACTCTTTCCCAAGTCGGTTAATGACTCATTACTATTCAAATAGCTATACGAGCTTGCTCCCAAGAGTGTGCTAACGGTTGCTGTCGGATAGTTCACCACGCTCGGTGTCAGTTTGCTGTTTCCCCAATGGTTGTTGGGGGCCATGCCTATTCCACCGCCGCCTCCGTGGCCGATTGGCGTTTCATATAGAACGGGGCCAGTATCCTTTGGCGTATCGAGATAGTGGTTGTTGTCCCAAATGGTGCCTTCGGTGTAGGGGGTAATTGTGGTGTTCGTGTTTGCGTTGCTGCCAAGGCTTGTGGCAATGACATCCACATCGGGAAGACGGACGAGCAAGACGGATTCGCTGTCGGTGGGGTTGTAAATCCCTGGGCGGT
>ONVP01000010.1 GCA_900321315.1 uncultured Bacteroidales bacterium | reverse complement strand
ATGCAACTCATCGACTACAGCGCACAAATTCCTGACTATTACCAGATTCGCGTGGAGTTTGGCACGGGTGATGCCATGGGTGCCAACTTCATCAACTCTGTCTTGGAGCAGTTTGGGCACAGTTTGCAAGACTTCTTCGCCGAACAAAAAGACCTGACCGAAGCCGAGCGCAAGGTGGAAATCATCATGACCATCTTGTCGAACAACACGCCGGACTGCCGCGTGAAGGTTTGGGTGGAATGCCCTGTCAGTCAGCTGGATGGCATCGACGAAACCCTTTCGGGAGCCGAATACGCCAAGAAATTCAAGAAGGCCGTCGATATCGCCCATATCGACACCGACCGCGCCACGACGCACAACAAAGGCATCTACAACGGCATCGATGCGGTGGTCATCGCCACAGGCAACGACTTCCGCGCCGTGGAAGCGGCAGGGCACACCTTCGCCTCGCGCAACGGACATTACGAAAGCCTTTCTTCTGTCACGATTGAGAACGGCATTTTCCACTTCGAGTTGGAGGTGCCGATGGCCTTGGGCACCGTTGGCGGCCTCACGAGTTTGCACCCTTTGGCCAAGAAAACATTGGAGCTTTTGGGCAATCCTACCGCCAATGAACTGATGATGATTGCCGCCACGATGGGTTTGGCCAACAATTTCTCCGCCGTGCGCTCGCTGACCACAAAAGGCATCCAAGCAGGCCACATGAAGATGCATCTCAATAACATTCTTAACCAACTGAATGCCACGGAGGAAGACAAGAAAAAGGCACGAGAATACTTCAAGGACAAGACGGTGTCTTATGCGGCGGTGGAACAGTTTTTAGAGGCGCTCAGAAGATAGTTTTTCACGCAGAATCCGCAGAAATCGCAGAAGCGCGAAGCGACGAAAATATAATACTATGGCAACATTCAAGAATAATCCGTTAAGTTATAAAGTGATTGGGTGCGCTATGGAGGTCTATAAGGCTTTAGGGCCGGGATTGTTGGAGAAAGTGTATCAAAAAGCACTTATGAAAGAACTTGAGTTGAAAAATCTGAAGGCTGAAATGGAAGTGCCAGTGAAGGTCGTTTACAAAGGATATGAAATCGGAGAAGGATTAAGATTAGACATTTTGGTGGAAGACCAACTCATTTTAGAACTAAAGTCTGTAGAGGAACTGTGTGCGGTTCATTACAAGCAACTTACATCGTATTTGAAACTCACTGGGAAAAAAGTCGGATTGCTTATCAATTTCAATGTGGACGACTTAATGGACGGAATACATAGAATTGTAAACAACTACTGATATGGATGCTATTTGTTTCACGCTGAATCCGCAGAAATCGCAGAATTTATTAGGATGCTTCTTTTTCACGCAGAATCCGCAGAAATCGCAGAATTTATTAGAACGCATCTTTTTCACGCAGAATCCGCAAAAATCGCAGAATTTATTAGACACAAAATTTGAGTCGCATCGCGATTCATATAATTCACCGCATTCTGCGTGCCAAACAAAAGCGTCGCATCGCGATTCATATAATTCACCGCATTCTGCGTGCCAAACAAAAGCGTCGCATCGCGATTCATACAATTCAGCGTGTTCTGCGTGCCAATAAAAAACTTCACCATGATTCAAAAATTTAATTCCCGCGGAAAATTCCTCCTAACCGGCGAATACCTCGTCCTAAAAGGTGCCTCGGCTTTGGCCTTGCCACTAAAGTTAGGTCAAAGCCTTGACGTTGAAGAACTTGATTCAAGCAACAACCGTTTGCTTTGGGAAGCTTTTCGACCTGAAGGGGAATGGTTTTCCGTGACTTTGAACCGTGAAACCCTCGAGATCATCGACTGCGACGACCAATCCAAAGCCGAAAAACTGACACAAATCCTGAAAGCCGTCAAACAACTGAATCTCAAGGTCTTTGAAGGCAACGATTTGAGGTTTCTTACTCGTTTGGACTTCGACCCGAACTGGGGTTTAGGCAGCAGCTCCACCCTGGTTGCCAACCTTGCGCGATGGGCCAAGGTGAATCCTTACGAATTGCTGAAACAGACCTTCGGCGGCTCAGGCTACGACATCGCCTGCGCTACGGCGGAGCAACCGATTTATTATCAATTGATTGACGACAAACCACAAGTGGAAACCATAGATTTCCAACCCTCATTCTCCGAACAGCTGTTTTTCATCTATCAAGGCCAGAAACAGAGTTCCTCCAAGGAAATCAAGGCCTTTTTGGAGAAATCGAACCCCGTTGATTTACAGAAAGATATAGAAGCTATTTCCGAAATCAGCCGCGCTGTGCCGAAATGCGAAAGTTTGGACGAGTTTGCCATGCTCATGCAATGCCACGAGCGCATCATAGCCCGCTGCATCGGGCAGGAACCCGTGCAAAAGCGTTTCCCAGACTTCGAGGGCGTGTTGAAATCGCTTGGCGCATGGGGCGGCGATTTCATTCTGGCTGCAACGAAAGCTCCTGAAAACCAGGTGAGAGAATACTTTAAGACGAAAGGCTTGGAGGTGGTTCGGAAGTTCGGGGATATGGTGCTTTGAAGGCCTGACTTGACTATTGTTGCCCCGCCGCCCTGCTCTGACTGACAATCCAAACGCCCGCAAAAACCAATGCCATAGCCAGCAGTTTCTTCCAAGTCAGGTGGTCGAGGCCGATGACGATGCTGATGATGGTGGCAATGATGGGCTGCACATAATTGTACATGCTCACCAAGGTCGGGCGCAGGCGTTTTTGCCCGACGGGAATGAGGAAATAGGCGACGAAAGTGGCGAAAAACACCACAAACGCGACTTGCCACAACACGCGGCTTTCCATTTGGCCGAAAGATATGTGCATCAGACTACTGCCATTGAACAGCAGACCTGCCGCCATGGAAAACAGGAACATCCACTTCATAAAAGTGACCACGTTGTATTTCGAGATAAGCGGACGGAAAATGCCAAGATAAAGGGCGAAGGTCAGGCCATTGACGACGACGAGGACAATTCCCAAAGGCTTGGTTTCGGATGCGCCGCCTCCCAAACCTGCCGAGTTGAAAATCAATATCAAGACACCGGCCAGACTCACCAAGATGCCCCCAATTTTCTTGAGAGTGATAGGCTCTTTGAGGACGATGGCTGCCACAATCATGGTCAGGATGGGCGTGCAGGTGTTGGTGATGCTCGTGTCGATGGAGGTCGTCATGGTAATGGCCACCAAGAAGCTGAGCTGGGTGAGAAACAATCCCAGCATCGAAGCCACAAAAATCCGCAGCAAGTCTTTCGGCGACACCTTCTCCTTGGGCATGAAGAGCGACAAAAGCCAAAACAGCAGCGTGGCACCCGTTGCGCGAAGGCAAAACAAGTCCATGGGGGTCATCACGTTGGCATTGGAAATGTTCTTGCAGAAAACGATGTTGAACCCGAAGATGCAGTAAGCACCAAAACACGCGAGGTGCCCTGTGATTGTTGATTTGTTCAATCCCATAGACCTGTTCTTTCAAGCCGCCGCAAAATTACGGATTAATACTCTTTGTTTTGACACCTTTTGGAATTTTGCTACTTTTGCGCCTTGTGAAAACGCCTTTTGTTGACATACACACACATTCGGCCAAATCAGGTGACGACTTCATACAGATCGTCAATCTTGAATTGGAGGCACCTTGTCCCAATCAAGGCTATTACAGTTACGGCATTCATCCGTGGGCATTGGACAAGTCTGATTTTCAGGCTGATGAAGCCTTGAATAAACTGAAAGAGAACTTGCAACAGCCACAAGTTGTGGCACTCGGCGAGGCGGGATTGGACAAATTTCACACGAATAGTTTCCTGCAGCAAATCAGGCTTTTCGAACGACAGATTGTTTTGTCGGAGAACCTGAAAAAGCCGATGATTCTGCACGATGTGAAAAGCCACAACGAGATTATCGCCTTGCGCAAAAAACACAAGGCCAAGCAGCCTTGGATTCTGCACGGCTTCAACGGGACGGAACAGGACATTCGACAATTGACGGGACAAGGGCTATATTTTTCGGTTGGAGAAAGCTTGCTCCATTCAGAGAGAAAGATAGTCAAATCATTGAAAAACATACCGTTGGAGTTGCTTTTCTTGGAAACCGATATGGCGGAAATCGATATAGAAACAGTGTACGAAACGGCGGCGCGTCTTTTGGAAATGGAACATTTTGGGCTAAAAACGAAAATCTTTAGTAATTTTGCTCGGATTTTTCGAGGCTTTGCCGACATGGGGTCATAACCCTTTGTCCCTATCGGGAAACGGCAAAAGCCCGAAAAGGCTCGAAAAAAATAAACACATGGAACACTGGCAAGACAGAACCCGCCTATTAATCGGCGACGAAGGCATCAACACATTGAAATCCAAGCATGTGCTTGTGGTCGGCTTGGGTGGCGTGGGAGGCTACGCCGCCGAGCAACTGGCCCGTGCGGGTATCGGAAAAATGACCATCGTGGATGGCGATGTGGTGAACGTCACCAACCGCAACCGCCAACTTTTGGCTTTGGAAAGCACTCTCAGTCGCCCAAAGGCCGAAGTTATGGCCGAACGCCTCCGCGACATCAACCCCGAAATCGAACTGACCGTCCTTCACCAATATCTGAAAGACCAAGCCATCATCGACCTGATGGCGCAACCTTTTGATTATGTGGTGGATGCCATCGACACGGTGGCTCCCAAGGTGTTTCTGCTCTATTACGCCAAGATGAACAACCAGCGTATCGTGAGCAGCATGGGCGCGGGTGGCAAGTTCCACCCGGAAAAGATAGAGATTTGCGACATCGCAAAGTCAAACCATTGCAGGTTAGCGTTTTACATTCGGAAACGATTGCATCGTTTGGGTGTTTTTGACGGCATCAAGGTCGTCTTCTCGCCCGAACCTGTCGATGCATCGGCCATCATCACCGACGGCGTTGTTGAGCAAAACAAGGTTTCCAATGTGGGCACGATTTCCTATCTCCCCGCCGCTTTCGGCATTTTTTGCGCCTCGGTAGTGATTAATGACTTACTTGGAAAATAACAACTTATGAAACAACCCATCCATAAAATCCTCTTCATCTGCCACGGCAACATCTGCCGCAGCCCCATGGCAGAGTTCGTGATGAAGCAACTCGTTAAGAACGAAGGGCTTGAGAGGCAATTTGAAATCGCTTCGGCGGCCACCTCAACTGAAGAAATCGGCAACCCCGTTTATCCGCCAGCGCGACGCAAACTGGCCGAACACGGCATTGGCTGCGAAGGCAAAACCGCCCGACAAATGACCCGTTCGGATTACCAATACTACGATTACATTATCGCGATGGACCGCAACAACCTGCGCAACCTAAAGCGCATGTTCGGCGAAGACACCGACCACAAAATCAGCCTTTTGATGGACTACACCCATCGCCCCGGCGATGTGGCCGACCCTTGGTACACGGGCGATTTCGAGGTCACTTGGCGGGATGTTTCAGAGGGATGCAAAAGCCTGTTGGCGCATTTGAAGGAACATTATCATCAAACTGGCTTATAATTCGAGATTTTTATGTAAGTTTGTGCCAAAATTTCAAACCATGTCAAAAACCATCGTCAATATCATCGACCAGAGCAATCCGCTGCCGGCCTACCTGTTCACCAAGGAATACTACACGGATGGCGACGAGCTGCTGTTCATCTCCACCCAAGAGGAGGCTCATTGCATCGAAAACATAGTCAAGCAATTGGAAATCAACGAAATGCTGGTGAAGAAAATCATCATCAAGCGCTATCAAGACAACCTGCTCTATGAGCGCATCTGCCGCACCATCAAGGGCAACTTGATTCCCAACAAGCAATATTACCTCAACCTCGCGGGCGGCAATCGTTACATGACCCTCTCGGTGCAACACGTCTTCGAGGAGTTCAACACCTTGTTTTTCTACACGCAAACCCGTGAGAACCAAATTGTAAAGACCATCTTCGACAACAGCATCTACGATGACGACGACGAGGTTTTTCCCATCAAGCACCGCATGACGCTGAAAGAGTATTTCGGCCTCTACGGACTGGAAAGCGATGTGGACCAGCCGCGCACACAAGTGAAAGAAACCGCTTTTTCGCGGCATTTGTTCACCATGTTTTCGCAAAACCTGCTCGGTCGCGGCGACTATCAGGTGATGGAAACCCTGCGCGAGAAATACCGCAACTGGAAGTTCATCATCATCTCGCAAGTGGAAAACCCCGACAAGGACTACATGACCGCCATCCCCAACCTCAGCAAGTTCCTGAGTTTCATCGGTTTTGAACCCGAGCGGAAAGGCTCGCTGCAAAGTTCTGAGATAGAATATCTTACGGGCGGTTGGTTTGAGGAATACGTCTATGCATTAATAAAAGAGGTGTTGCAGCCCGACGACATCGCTATGGGTGTGCACATCTCCAACGGCAAAATCCGCCACAACAACGAGCTTGATGTGTGCTTCATCAAGTCGAACAAGCTGTTTGTCATCGAGTGCAAGACCGGCGTGACCAGCGAAAAGCTGTTCAACGAGATCGTCTATAAGGTATGCGCGTTGAAGGAAGTGCTGCTCGGCACCAGCAATTCCTACATTTTCTCGCTCAAGAAAGACCACAAGGGCCACTGGAAAAAGACCGCGAAATATATGGGCATCACCTTCTGCGACTGGCTCAACCTGACCAAGCCGGAGAACCTGAAGCACATCCTGAACGAGATGAATAGGATTGCGAAGGAGAAGTGATTTGTGTCATTTGTCGCCATAGTGACCATAGGCGGAAACCACTTCGACAACGACAACATTATTGTATATTTTATAAATAAGCCTGTGTTTCTGAGTAATACGCCTCGACCACACGCCGCGTTTGTCGTGTTTCAAATATTCTGGTTTGCCCGTACCAGTCATGGGATGCTCCTTCAATTCATCTACCATTTTCATTAATTTGGTAAATGATTTTGGATTTTCCCGCTTCAGTTTAAGAGCGTCTTTTGAAGCATCATCCAAAAACTTAACCTTGTAGCTCATGCGCTATTCTGGTTAGGAATTCGTCCAACGACTCATTGGGAAGCATCTCATGAGACGAAGCTCCGTCACTTTCCGCTTTTTGCAGTCTTTCTTCTATCATGTCGATGTTCCTTTGGTCGGCAAAGAACGGGTCGCCGCTTGGGCTGATTTCGTATGGGTCGCGACGGAACTCTGGCGGGATGCTGAGAATGGCATCGTTTCTTTTTATGGGCTTGATGCTGACCTTGAATGAGCCGTGGTCGCGGGTCTTGACGATGAAATCGTCGCCGTTCGACTCTGTGAAATAGCTCATCATGTTTGTCCTGAAATCTCTACTGCTGACTACAATCATGGCGTTCTCCTTTATAGCTATGTGCCGCAAAAATACACAAAACTTTCAATTTGTCACCAATTTGGTACCAAAATGTAACCAAGAATAATCTTGTAAACTCTTGTTTTACATTTCCGACAACAAAAAAGGGCAATCTTTCGCGCCAAATAGATGACACTGAAAATGAACAACATATAAGGCGTATCTTTACCTTTGTAGCCGAGTTTTAACCCTAAAAAACCGACGCGCCCGATGGGATAGAACGGGGCAATTATGATAATGAGGAAAACAATAATACTTTTGTTTGTTTGTCTTGTAACCTGTAGTTTGTTTACAAGTTGTGGAGCAATCAGACCGAGCAGTTTTGTCAAAGCTACAGACGGAGGCTCATGGAGTTCCATTATGATTAGGGAAGAACTTCCTTATGATCAAGCGTTCAACGAAGTTTTGGACGTAGTGGCAAGACGCTTTGAAATGGACATGATTTCCAAAGATGGTGGCTATGGAAGAACAAATTGGTGCTATACTTGGAACGATAGAGGCAAATACATGGAGAAATACAGAACCCGAGTGATTTTCAAATTCTCTAATGACAGAAAGAAAGTTGACATCAAAACAGAAGCAGAATTTGGTGGTGAACCAAGATGGATTAGAGGTTTTGATACTCGTTTGTTGAGTACTATCAAACAAGATATTTCTGGTGCTGTTGGCCGTACTGTAATGTAAAAATAGCCGCAGACAATGCCTAAGAGAACGACTTTTGCAGTTGTTCTCTTTTTTTTGCTTTTAAACGACATTCAAATCCAAATTATCCCTACCTTTGTCCCCAATAACAAAAGAACAAGAAGAAAAAACAGAATAGAATTTTGACATAACCACACCGAGCTTTACGCTCTTATTCTTTATAATCGAAAATCTGGTACATTTTGGAGTAAGAATAAGGTTGCGAAAAGTTCATGCCGTTGGGCGTGAACTGTTTCGTGCTTATTTACTCCAACGGTTTACCAGAGCCGCGATTATAGGATAAGCAACAAAAACGGTTCCGCCCGTTTTGTTTGCCCACCGCGCAAGGCTCCCCGAAAGACAAACGAAATGAACGAAGAACCACATATCGGCAAACTCATCAAGGAGGAACTGGCACGGCAGGGGCGCAGCATCACTTGGCTCGCCGCGCAATTGGGCTACTCGCGGCAGTATGTCTATAAGCTTTTCCGCCGCAAATGGATTTACACGGATTTACTGCTGAAAATCAGCGATTTGCTGGATTATGATTTCTTTAGATGCTTTTCGAATTACAGAAACAGCAAGAAAAAAGACGAAAAACCATGAAAAAACGCTTCACTTGGCGAAAAAGTTGTATTTTTGCGGGCGGAAAACCGACGGACGAAAAATGGCGACTGCCAATCCTCTAATAACTCCGTCGGTTATTAAATCATCCAGTACAAGCGATTGCCAAAAGCAATACGACTTTATTACAGGGTGTCATGACAAGCCGAGAGCAGATCTGCATAAAAATAAGTCGGGTTAACTGCTTCCGGCTTTCTTAATGTCCATCAATTCAATGCTGTATTGGACATACCGTCTTCCATCCTTTTTAAGGACAATCTCTCTCACAATCAATTCAACGGTAAAGTTCAAATACGATTTTGTAGGATGTCTGAAAGTGTATTCCAAAGGGATAATGTAAGAGAAACCGCTGTTTTGCTGCATACCAGCCTTCGCTGGCAAATGTCTAATTTCTTCAGCATTAGCATATTTGACTACATCTATTATTTTCAGGATGGCGTATGTTGACTGCCAATGTCTAACAGAATTGTTGGAGGTCTTTTTTCTGCTGATTTTGCGGGTGATTTCGATATCCGCACCTAGAAAATCATTGTGTACCGACAGTTTACCACCTTTTTTAGCGAGCAAAATGTCATAAGCTTGCAGAATAATATTCCTTCTCACACTGTAATCAATTCTGTCATCAGTTGGAATGCTGAAAAACTGATGTGTTCCAATGAGGTTTGTTTTGACAAATTCAGGTGTACCATTGTTAAATTTAGAATCCGACGTAGTCCTTTGTTCTTTTTCCATAGTGAAGTTGTATTAGTTTTCCGCTGCAAAAAAACTCCTTTTGTCAAAGCAAAGCCGTTGATTAAACGTTTGTAGTCGAATGTAAACGTTTGCTGTCGTTTGTTGTCGGATATAACATTGATTGTCTGAAGAATACAAAAAGTATCAAAGCAAAGCAAACCGAGTTTTTTCAGCAACAATCAGCGAAACGCTTTGCCCCAAAACCACCGCCCGATTATCGTCAAAATGGCCGGCTGGGAAATTGAAGCAAATGGGATAGTCATAGTCCTTTACGACCTCGGCAATGACTTCCTCGGCAGTCTGGCCAAAGGGGTCGGGGTTGTCGTGGATTTGGGTCAGGCCGCCCACGACGAGACCTTTCAATCGATTGAGTTTCCCTGCACGTTTCAAGGCTCGCATCATCCTGTCAATGTGGTAGATGTATTCGTCCACCTCCTCGACGAAGAGGATTTTTCCGGTCGTCTCGGGGAAGGTGTCAGACCCCATCATGCCCATCAGAACGGACAGGTTTCCGCCCACGATTTCGCCTTCCATTGCGCCTAAGCGGTTCAGCGGATGCGGCAGTAAATCGTAATGCAAAGGCTTGCCCGTCAAGGCGTTAAACAAGGACTGCTTGGCTTCCACGGTCTTGTTCTCAAAATAGAACGGCATGGACGCGTGAAGGGACGGAATGCCCAACCGACTCAGCTTGCCGTGAATGACCGTGCTGTCGCTGAAGCCCGCAATCCATTTGGGATGCTCCCAAAACCTGCAGAAATCAAGCTTGTCGATAATGCGAATGCCGCCATAGCCGCCCCGAGCGAGCCAAATGGCTTCAATCTCCTCGTTGTCAAGGTATTCCTGAAAAACGGCTGCTCGAAACTTATCGGTTCCGGCAAAGATATGATGCACGGCGAAAAGCCTTTCGTCATAGACGGGCGCAAAACCTTGCTCTTTCAGCCATTGGATGGCATACGCCATCTCGTCGGGCATCACGCAACGCGCTGGTGCCACGATGGCAATTTTGGAACCTTGTTTCAAATAGGGTATCTGCTTCATTCCCTGATAATTTCGTTGTCGTCCAAAGCCTCGCCGTCGTATTTCACCTCCGCGCCTTGGTTGTAAGTAACGGTGAAATACAGCTCGCCCGTGTCCAAGTATTTCTTCCAGTCGCCGTGCTTCACGCCTGCTGCAAAACTCTGAATCTCACGGAGTTTTCCGCTCTCGTAATAGAAAAAATGTTCGCCGTCGGGATAGCCCGCGTTAAACTTGCCTCGAAAAGCCAGCTTGCCGTTGTCGTAATATGAAGTCCACTCGCCGACTTGTTTGTCGTTGCGGTATTCGCCCTCGGTGCGCATGTCGCCGATTTGCTCGGTCCACTTGCCGGCTTTCATGCCGTCGAAGTAGGTGCCCGTGACGATGACATTGCCTTTGGCGTCATATTCCTTGTAAGGCCCGTTGGCCTTGCCCTTGTAAAACTGCTCCTCGATCTGTTTCTGCCCGTTGTCGTAATACCAAGTCCAAAGGCCGTCAGGCTCGCCGTCTTTGTAGGAGCCAACTTCCTGAACCTTACCGTTTTGGTAGAAAAACTTCCACTCGCCGGAGCGTTTGCCATCGATGAAAAGTCCCTCGGCGCGCAGGGTGCTGTCGGGATAGAATTCCTTGTATTCGCCGCGCCGTTTGCCGTCGGTATCGACCACGCCCTGACTAATCAGCGCGCCTTTTTTGTAGGTCTGTGAATTGACGACGTTGCCTTGCTCGTCAAACTCGCGCCAAACGCCCTCACGCTGACCGTCGCGGAAGGATGCCTCGCGCTTCACTTTTCCGTTGGGATAATACTCATGCTGCACGACGAGCGGCTTCTGGTCGCCCTCCAGCACTTGCTCCACATCGTTCACGAACTTGGTGATTTTCTTCAAGTTACCTTTCTCGTCGTACGCCTTGTAAAAGCCGTCGCGGAGGCCGTGGCGGTAGTAGCACTCGGTATGCAAGCTCCAGTCGTCGAAGAAGGTCTTCCAATAGCCGTGTTTCTTGCCTTCGCGGTCGTAGCGGTTCAACGCTTCCCGCTTGAGCATGAAGCCCTTGCGGTAGGTGATGAGTTCCTTCAGCAGTCCCGTGGTGTCGAAAACAGGCGAAAAACCTTCCTCAAAACCATTCACGAAATTCATCGTCTGCAACACGCGCCATTTTCTGTCGTAACGCTTTCCCTCGCCCGAGCGCACTTCATTAATATAAGGCTCTTCCAAAATCTCGTCCTTCTTGTAAGTGAACTTCGGGCCGTTTTTCAGGTCTTTTTTATAGTTGATAACCAGCGAAGTATCACCGTTATCGGCAAAAAACACCCAAGTGCTGTCCAAGAGGAAATCGGTGCGCTTGCCGATGGATTTCAGCTGGCCGTTCTCGTAATAGGTCTTCCAAAGGCCATCGGGCTTGCCGTCGCGGAGCAGGCCTTCCGAGGAAATTTGTCCGTTGGGATAGGTATATTGCTGATATTCAGACTGGCACATGGCTTGAAGTCCGAAAAACAGCACTATGGCGGTGATGAGGATTGTCTTGGTGTTTTGCATCCGATTAGGGGTTTTCTACGCTTCAAAAGTACGGAAAAAGTGCCATTTGGAAGGTGTTCGCCTTGATTTTTTCCACTTTTTTCAAAAAATTGCGCTTGGATTCCCAAAAAATGTCTATTTTTGCAGCCGCAAAAGAAGCCACTTTAGCTCAGTTGGTAGAGCAACGCATTCGTAATGCGTAGGTCGTTGGTTCGAGTCCGACATGTGGCTCCGCAAGGAAGAGTTTCGGAAACGAAGCTCTTTTTTTGTTGCCTTTGCGACAGTAGGCAACAAAAAAACCTGCTGAAAATCAGCAGGTTTTGTGAGGTACCTGGCGGATTCGAACCGCCGTCCCCGGTTTTGCAGACCGATCCCTAACCACTCGGGCAAGGTACCCTATTAATCGCGTTGAAATGCCCGTTTCGGCATTATTCCTTCTTGCGATTTGCGGCTGCAAAGATACAGCTTTTTTCGGATATGCAAGGGATTTCGTGAAAAAAACATCTTCAAAAGCATCATTTTCCTAATTTTGCGCAAAAATTCAACTCGACATGGCAAAAGACCTCAAACCCCATATCGGCATTTTCGGTCGCAGAAACTGCGGCAAGAGCAGTCTCATCAACCTCCTTACGGGACAAGACATCGCCATCGTGAGCGACACGGCGGGCACCACCACCGACCCTGTCAAGAAAAGTATTGAGATTTTTGGCATCGGCCCTTGCGTCATCATCGACACAGCTGGCATCGACGATGAGGGCGAACTTGGACAACAGCGCGTGGCAAAGACCATGAAAGCACTGGATGAAATCGACTGCGCCATTCTGGTCATCACGGGAAACCATTTCGGCAACCCAGAAAAACAACTCATCAACAAGATGAAGGCTTTGGCGGTGCCATTTTTTGTCGTTCACAACAAGGCGGACGAAGAAGCTCTGAATGCCAAGACCAAGAATGAAATTGAACAAGGTTTTAATGTTAAAACATTGGATTTCAGCACAAAAAACAACTATAACATCGCTCCGATAGTTGAGTTGTTGAAAAAGACGATTCCCGAAAGTGCCTACCAAAAAGTGTCGTTGTTGGGCGGCATCATCAAACCCAACGAGGTGGTTGCCTTGGTTTGTCCCATCGATGCAGAAGCACCCGAAGGCCGCCTCATCTTGCCACAGGTGATGGCCATCCGCGATGTGCTTGACAACGAATGCATCTGCATCGTGCTGAAAGAAACCCTGTTGCAGCACTACCTTGAAACCATGCCCAAGCCCTCATTGATTGTCACTGACAGTCAAGTGTTTGGCTATGTAAGCCAAATTGTACCCCAAGACATTCCCTTAACCAGTTTCAGCATCGTTATGGCGCGTTTGCGCGGCGATTTCGACAACTATGTCAACGGAACGCCCCATCTTTCGCGACTGCAAGACGGCGACACGGTATTGCTGCTCGAATCCTGCACTCACCATAGCACTTGCGAAGACATCGGTCGAGTAAAATTGCCGCGCATGATACTGAAATTCACGGGAAAGGACATTCATTTCGAGTATGTCGCCGGACTGTCGCCCATCGCTCATCCCGAAAAATACGCATTAGCCATTCAATGCGGTGGCTGCATGAGTACGCGCAAGCAACTCCTCAACCGCACGAATCTCTTTGTGAATCAAGGCATTCCCATCAGCAACTATGGCATGGCCTTGGCCTACATGAATGGTATTTTTGAGCGGGTAATGGAACCGTTCAGACAATAGCAATACTATTCCCGCAGCAGGCGTCCCAATTCCTCCATCAGCTCCTCACCTTCAAGGTTGCGGGCCACAATCATGCCGTCTTTGATGAGGGCGTTTTGCGGGATGAAAGCGACGGTGTACAAGGCACCAGCGGCGTTGTTCCAGCCTTGCAAGTCCGAGACGTGGGTCCAAGTCAGGCCGTCCTTTTCGATGGCGGCGAGCCATTTCTCCTTGTCGGTGTCGAACGAAACGCCCAAAACGTCAAAGCCTTGGTCGTGATACTTTTGGTAGGCCGCCACCACGCCTGGATTGGCCTTGCGGCAGTCGGGGCACCACGAGGCCCAAAAATCGACCAACAGCAGCTTGCCTTGGGCGAGTTCGCTGAGCGTCACGGGGTTGCCGTCGGGGTCGTTTTGGGTGAAGTCGATTATCGGTTGTCCGGCTTGCACGCGCTCTTGCTTCTCGACGTATTCTTCGGCCAGAGCCAAATTTTTGGTTGTCAAAGCGTTGTCGGCGGCGTGGATGTTGTCAATCATCGTGCGCAGCTCGCAGGGACCGAAGGCCCACTTGTAGCGGTACATCACATAATGCGCCACGGGGTCGGTGGGGTTGTCCCAAACATAGTCGAAGCAGTGCATTTTCAGGATTTCGTCCTTGTCGGCTTGAGCCATGGTGCTGTCGGCTTCGAGTTTGGTCTCAAGGTCGATGTAGTTTTGCGTAAACGCATTGAGGCGGTCTTGCGAGGCCGAGCCTTTCACGATAATGAGATTCGGGTTTTGTGCGTCGCCTTCAATGTTCACATCGGCATTGTCGGTGAAGAACAGGAAAGCCCTGCGCCAGCCTTTCAGCATGAGACCGTACATTTCGTTGTCCTTGCAAACGGGCGTTTTGAATGAAGCCTTCCAATTATCAAGTTTCGCCGAGTCAAGCACTTGGTTGTCTTTTTGCAGATAAACCGTTTGTCCCTCTGCATTGGCAATGTCAACATTAATAATGAAGGTTTCCGTCTTGGGTTTCGAGGTGCAGGCGAACAAGCCCAGCACGAGCGCGGATAAAAGGATGAGTTTCGTTTTCATAGCGAGTTGTTTTTGATTCGGAATGGGGAATGCGGAATGCGGAATAGCGCAAAGCGACATTAGGCTTCGCCCTATTCCGCATTCATAATTCCTCATTCCGCATTCATAATTCCGTATTACTTCAGGATTTCAGCAAGTTTTGCCGCCAAGTCCTCGCCGCGCAGCCCTTTGGCCACCATGGTGCCGTTTTGGTCGAAGAGGAAATTGGACGGGATGTAATAAATCATGTAGCTTTCGCTGGCCTTGTTTTCGCTGTCGCGCACCTGCGTCCACGGCAGTTGGTCTTCTTCGACGGCTTTCAGCCAAGCGGCTTCGTCTTGATCGACGCTGATACCAATGACATCGAAGCCGAGTTCGTGGAATTGCTCGTAGGCGGCCTTCACGACGGGGTTCTCATGGCGGCACGGACCGCACCACGAAGCCCAGAAGTCAACCATTGTGAGCTTGTTTTGGCCGATTCTCTCGGAAAGCGTAACATTTTCACCGTCAGCGGTTTGAAGCGTAAAATCAATGAAAGGCTGACCCACTTCGAGGCGCTCTTGCTTGGCGATGTAGTCCTTGAGGTCCTTGGTATAGATGGATTCGGTGGTGAAACCGGCCATCATTTCTTTCAGAGCTTCGAGGTCGTAATCCTGCTTCGATTCGTCCAAAAGATAGTGGGCGAGGAAGTTGTCGCTGTGGCTCTTGATGTACTCGTCGCGATAGTTGGCTTGTTCTTCCATCAGGGCGTTTCCGGCCGTGTTGAGCGAGTCCATGGCGATGGAGTCGTTGTCGGCAAAAGCCTGTTGCATAACGGCATAGAGTTCGCGGATTTGCTCGTTGAACTTGTTTTGTGCTTCGTTGTAGGCGTTCCATTCGGTTTGCGTTTCAGCACCCATGATTTCAACGTCGCGTGAGTTGTTGATGTCGCCCACGATGGTCACATCCTTGTTGTCGGTGAAGAAGGGCATCGAGCCACGTTTTCCTTTGATTTTCAGCGAGTAAAGAATTTGCGGGTCGTCGGCATTGGCGGTCAGCACAGCCATCTCGTTGGCGATGACGGCCGAGTCGATGATGACAGGCGCGTTATCGACGAACTTTTGCAGATAGACGGTTTGGTCGTTGCCATTTTTCAGACTGACGTTCACCTTGAATTGGTTGGTTTTGTTGTTGCAGGCAGTCAGGCCGAGTGCCAATGCAAACAGGAATAGCAAGTGTTTTTTCATTGTAAATTAGATGTTTAGGTTGTTTTCTGGATTGAGCGGCAAAAATACAAAAAGATTTCCTATTTTTGCCTCAAAATCGTCATTATGCCAGCAAAAGAAAAAACCGCCTTTTTCTGCAAGGAATGTGGAAACGAGTCGCCGAAATGGTTCGGGAAATGCCCTGCCTGCGGCGCGTGGAACACCTGCACGGAACAGACCGTCGTCACGGGAAAGGATACCCAATCGGTGAGGAAAAACATTGGTACTGAGATGGATAAGGGCTTCCCCGTGCCCATCAAGGAAATCGGCAATGCCAAGGAACAACGCATCATCTTGCCTTATGAGGAACTTAATAGGGTTTTGGGCGGCGGCTTGGTGCTTGGCTCTTTGACCCTCGTGGGCGGCGAACCCGGCATCGGCAAGTCCACTTTGCTTTTGCAGACGGCCTTGCAATTGGCTGGAAGAAAGGTGCTTTACATCTCCGGCGAGGAAAGCCAGACACAAATCAAGATGCGGGCCGAGCGCATCGGCATCCACAACACAGACTGCCTCATCCTCACCGAGACCAACACGCAAGAAATCCTGAAACACTTCAAGAATGTGCAGCCCGACATTGTCGTCATCGACTCCATCCAAACGCTTGAATCGCCTTACATTGACGCCACAGCGGGCAGCATTTCACAAATCCGCGAAACCGCTGCCGAGATGAACAAAATCGCCAAGGCCTATCAGGTGCCGGTGTTCCTCATCGGCCATATCACCAAGGACGGCAGCATCGCCGGCCCGAAGATTTTGGAGCATATCGTCGATACGGTCTTGCAGTTTGAGGGCGACCGTCACTATGGCTTCCGCATCCTGCGTACCATCAAGAACCGCTTCGGGTCGGCCTCCGAGTTGGGCATCTTCGAGATGAACGCCACAGGCCTCCGCGAGGTGACTAACCCCAGCGAAATCCTTCTTTCGCAACGCGACGAGGAAGTGAGCGGCATCGCCATCGCCGCAACGATGGAAGGCCAACGCCCCATGCTCATCGAGACACAAGCTTTGGTGAGCAGTGCGGCTTATGGTACACCGCAACGCTCCGCCACAGGCTTCGACCTCCGCAGGATGAACATGTTGTTGGCCGTGCTTGAAAAACGCGCCGGTTTCCGACTTTCCATAAAAGACGTGTTCTTGAACATCGCAGGCGGCCTCCGCGTGGACGACCCCGCCATTGATTTGGCCGTTATCGCGGCAGTGCTTTCCTCGAATGCCGACATCCCCATTTCCTCGCGTTATGCCTTTGCCGCCGAGGTGGGTCTTTCAGGCGAAATTCGTGCCGTGACCCGCATTGAGGCTCGCATCGCCGAGGCCGACAAGTTAGGATTTGAGAGGATTTTTGTCTCGAAATACAATGCCAAGGGGCTGGATACCAAGCGGTTTAAGATTGAGATTGTGCCTGTGGCTTCGGTTTATGACTTGGGAACGGAGCTGTTTGGGTGAAAGCCTATTTCTCTGCGCTTACAAGTTCCAGTTGATTCCCTTTTTCAGGATTTCTACGGATTTCCCGTGTCCGCCAATTGCGCAGTTCGGCTCTGTCACGCTCCTTGTAATCGTGGAATTTGCCGAAATGATGGTGTTGTCGGCAATCACCACGCCTTTTAGGATCGTGCACCTGCATCCTATCCAAACATGGTTTCCTATTTGGATGGGTTTGGGGGCGTTTAGTTCCATTCCATTGTCGTCGGTGACTTGGTGGAAGTCCGAATCCATAAACAGAATGTCCCACGACAACAGGCAGTCGTTGCCAAACCGTATCCCTGTCTGGCAAATGATTTCCGAGTTACCCGTTATCGTGAAGTTTCGCCCCAAAGAGAGCGTGGCACCATTTCCCACATTGATCTTGCTGCCGTGCCCGATGTTGGTTTCCCCTTTGATTACCACGGTGCCAAGCACTTCCCACATCGTCCTGGAATACTTGAAATCTTGCGTTCCCAGCTCGTGGGCACCGAATTTGACCATCCCCGTCGTGGCAGGAGCATCTAATACAATCCTGCCTTTCATCCTGATCAGTATCGACCGTCGATAGACGACGACTGGCATCTTGATGGCAGTCTTGAACGGAAAATAATGAAAGTTGAAATAAAGGGTTTTCAGAAGATTCACCTTTGAGTTTATGATGAGCTTGATGGCAGATTTGATTTTCATGATTTCCTGTGGTATAATAATTCTCATTTTGGATGTTTCTCACCCTGTTCGCCCCTTAGCCAAACAGCTGACCGACAGTCAAACAAGGGGAGCGACTCCCTTGAATATGACGAAATAGCCTCCTGAAAGCATCAACAGCACACCTGCAATCCTATTAATTAAGGTGGTGCGCTCGGGGGTGAGGAAGCGTTTCAGCTTGGCCGCGCCCCAAGCTTTCAGTATCTCTATCGTGAATGTCGTGCCAAGGATGATGGCGAAAAACACGATGGTACTCAACTTTTTGCCGCCCATGTTGCCTGCCACGATAGCCACGGAGGAGAACCAGAAAATCCAGACAAAAGGGTTCAATATGTTGAGCACGAATCCTTTGGCGAGAAAAACAAACCACGAAGGCTTGTCTTCCTGCTTCTTCAGCATCTCGTTGGTTCGTTTTTCGATGTATTCGTTGCGCTCTTTTCGCTGCTCCACCTTTTTCCTATAGGTGAATATGCCGAACAGGAGCAGTATCACGCCTGCCCCGATGCACGCCAATGCCGCCTCGGAGCCTGTCCGCATCACCACTTGAACCGAGGTCAGGATGCAGAGCGAAACCACCAAAGCGTCGTTGAGTATGACACCCGTGGCAAACCATGCCGCCGAGCGGAAGCCGCGATGGAGGCTGGTTTGCACAAGCGTGATGAAAGCCGGCCCCATGTTGACCACCAAGGCCAGAAACAGCCCTATCAGGATAGCCCACATCAGGAAACTGAACGACCCGATACGGGAAAATTCGGGCATCTTGTCAAAAATATCAGGCGTGTTTTCCATGTCTATGATACCAGTGTTTTTACGTATTCTTCCCACATCTCAAGGCGCTTGCCTTTCAGCACACGGGGAAACTTGGTGGCGCCGCCCCATTTGCCGATTTTCTGCTCCATGAACTCATAGAAACGCTGGGTGGGCAGCACGTCGACAAACAGTTCCTTGATGGCCTGCATGCGCTCCACGGCATAGTCGTCGTTCAGTTGGCAGAGGTTTTCGTCAATCATCCTGAGGGCGGCTTGCTTGTCGATGGGTTCATCGCAACCGAGATACCAATGGTGGGCATACATCGTGTCGTGCCGCACACCCGCCACGGTGAATTCCGTGATGTTGACGCCCATTCTTTCGGCCATCATCTCCACAGCGCGGGTCATGTTGTCTTGCGAAAGATGCTCGCCCGTGATGCTCAAAAACTGCTTCGTGCGCCCCGTGATGACGATTTCGCAGTCCTTGGTGTTGAGGAACTTTATGGTG
>ONVP01000078.1:3910-13486 GCA_900321315.1 uncultured Bacteroidales bacterium | reverse complement strand
CCCGACACGCCCGCCGCCAAAGCGGAGACCGCTGCTCCGATCGAGGAATAATCAGGATTTTGGGATGAATTGGTGCTAATGGTGTAGGTACCAGACAATTGCGCATTAGCGACGGTCGCTGACAACAGCGACAAAAATAAAAGCAGTTTTTTTTGCATAAGTTATTGATGCTACAATGTTTTAAACCTATTGCAATACCACCGCAAGCGGCCATGCCAATTGCCACGCTCAGCATCGCCCTTGTTCCCGAAGGCTTGCAATTGAATTCCTTGTTTGGCAGGTCTTCTGACTCGCCCGAGTCTGTCGCCTTCCCATACGGATGGGCCGTACAGTGGCTTGTTTTGACAGACCTTATGCGGACTTACAGCAGCGGGCACTGTTGCCGATTTGCACGGCATTCCCTTGGCCAAATCGGCGGCAAAGATAATGCATTTTCCTGAAACGGCAATTTCGGCTTCCGAAAAGAATTTTTCAGCGCTTCAAGTGGCGCATGAAAAAAATCACTACTTTTGCCGCCGATTTGTGGTGTCCCTCTGCGGACTCAATAGGGAATCGGGTGAGAATCCCGGACAGTTCCCGCTGCTGTGTTGGTCGCAACGCTTGCCATGAATGTCACTGAAAGCCTTGTCTTTCGGGAAGGCGGCAAGTAATGACCTCAGTCAGAAGACCTGCCTCAAGTCGCGAAACAAGGCTTCCGGGAATTGGAGCTGGGATTCTATATTAATAAGGTGTGCCCTGCAAAGGGGTGTTATCTTCATTTTAGGTATTCCAACATTTTTTCCAGAGGTTTTGAGATAACATACTGAATGTCAAATCTTTAAACTTTTGTAATATGTATTCAAAATTCTTTATGCGATTGTTCCTATTGATAGGAATGATTGGACAATTTTCGGTTCCTTTGAGGGCCGATGAGATTCAGATTGGGACAGGAAATAGTACGGACTACAACTTGCCAACCCATTCTAACTACGACTACTCTCTGACACAGCAGATTTACACTGCTGAAGAGATTGAAACTGCTGGAGGTGGTGATGGCACCATCAACAGCATCTCTTTTTACAACGCGGGTTCGGAGAAAACACGCACTCTTGATGTTTATTTGGCCAACACCGACAAGGCTTCTTTCGCCAATTCGTCGGATTGGATTGCCATCACTTCAAGCAACCTCGTCTATAGTGGAAGCGTGACGTTCACGGCTGGTACTTGGACAACAATTACGTTTACTACGCCTTTTGCCTATGACGGTTCAAATCTTGCCGTCATTGTGGACGACAACACTGGAGGTTACAGTTCTGGATTGAGTTGCCGAACTTTTACCGCATCTTCTACTCAAAGCATTTACAGCCGTCGCGACACTAACAACATTAATCCTTCCAATCCTATCAATGGTACTCCCGTCACGACCAAAAACCAAATCAAGTTAGACATCGAGTTTGCCTCTGAGACCTGCGCCAAGCCCAAAAACTTCAACGCCACCAACATCACAGCACACACAGCCACGCTAACTTGGACTGCTGGTGCGGAAAGCCAAAGCAATTGGGAAGTCTTTGTGACCACAGACGCTACAGTTGTTCCCGACGAGAACACCTCACCCACCTATCATGTCACGACTTGCAGCAAGGCATTGACCAATCTGGCTGCACAAACCACTTATTATGCGTATGTCCGTTCCGCTTGCGGCGGTTCTGACGGCAACAGCAAATGGGCAAAAAAGGTCTTCACCACCACCCGCGAAGCCTTGGCTGTGGATGCGAGCCACCCTTACTCACAAAACTTTGAGACCAACAACGATTGGGGCTTCGCCAACGGCACCCTCACCAACCAATGGTGCTGGGGCGGCGCGACAAACAATGGGGGCCAAAAATCCATATATGTCTCCAAAGACGGTGGAACAACATACGAATATGCCCACGGCAATACAGCCATTTATGCCTCCAAACTGTTCAACTTTGCCCAAGGCACCTACACCTTCTTCTTCGATTGGAACGCAAAAGGAGAAAGCACCTACGACTACCTTCGCGTGGCTCTGGCTCCTGGCGATGTTGAATTTTCGGCTGGAACCAATTTGTATCCTGGAGTTGGCACCACAACTCTACCCAACAATTGGATTGCCCTTGACGGCGGAAGCAAACTCAATTTGAGCGATGGATGGCAAACCCAGTCTGCTGAAGCCTCCGTTTCAGGCACTTATACTATGGTATTCATTTGGCGTAATGATGGTAGTGGAGGCACAACCATTCCGGCGGCCATCGACAACATCAGCATCAGCTTCATGACTTGCCCGCGTCCCACTGGATTGACTGCCAGCAACATCGGAGGCCGTACTGCCACCCTCAGTTGGACTGAAAACGGCACCGCCACCAACTGGGTGCTGCAATATGCCACCAACAACAGTTTCACAGAAAATCTCGTGGAAACCAATGTCAGCGGCATGGCTTCAAAAGGCCTTTCGGGGCTTTCTCCTGAAACCAAATACTATGCCCGCGTGAAATCCGTGCTTGGCAACGACGAAAGCTCGTGGAGCGACGTGCAGACTTTCACCACCACCGCCACCTGTCCCAAACCCACCTTGAGCTATGTTTCCAGTTCCAACACGGCTTATACCGGCACGGTCAGTTGGACAGGCGACGCCGACAACTACGAGTTGATTTATTCGACAGCCACTTCCTTCAATCCCGGCGATGAAGGCGTTACGCAAATCAACCTTGGCAATGTGAACACCTATACTTTGCAAGACCTCACTCCTGAAACGACTTACAGAGTCAAAGTGCGTGCCAACTGCGGCACGGACGACGGCTATAGCCAGTGGAGCAACCAAGTGAGTTTCACCACCTTGGCCACTTGCATCGCGCCTTCAAGCTTGTCGGCCACGAAAACCGCCACCACCATCACCCTCAGTTGGACAGCTGGTGCCACCGGACAAGACGCTTGGGACATCCGCTACAAGAAAAGCACTGACAGCGACTATACCTATATCCATTTGGACAACCACGTTTCCACAAGCCACACGATTGAAGGCCTCAGCCCCGTCACGACCTACAGCGTGAACGTGCGCGCCTATTGCAGCGACACCGACCAAAGCAAATGGGGATACAGCGCCTACAACCAAAACTCCGACTTGTCAGTCACCACAGAATGCGGTGCCTTGACCCTGCCCTACACCATTGACTTTGAAAACGTGAGCACTTCTTCTTCCAGCTACCCCATTCCCCAATGCTGGACCCGCAAGGAATATCAGGGCGGATACTATGGCAGCTACACCTATTACCCATCGGTGAGAGCCGCCTCCTCTTCCTATCCCTACGCCCACGGCGGCAACGGCGAGAGTGCCACTTCTGGAAATAGTATGCATTTCTACAAGCCCTACACTTCCACAGACGAAGCTGCCATCTTGCCCGAAATCGATGAGCAATATGCAATGGCCAACGTTCAAGTCAGTTTCTGGGCCAGACTTGAATCATACCAAACCAACAAAGACCTTTCCATCGGCGTCATGACCGACCCAAGCCAAATCTCAACTTTCACAGAGGTGGCAACGGTGACCGTGAAAGATGCCACCTTCCAGGAATACACCGCTTTCTTGGAGAACTATACTGGCGAAGGCCGTTACATCGCCATCAGGTTCAACTCCAGCACCTCGGGCTACATCTTTGTCGATGACCTCACCGTGGACGAGACCCCCTCTTGCCGCATCCCGAAAGACCTTGACGCAGAAACGACCGACCTCAGCGCAACGCTAACTTGGACGGCAGGCCTCAACGAAACCGCATGGAACGTGCAATACAAGAAAGCCTCCGACAGCGAATGGTGCGCTTCGATTCCCGCGACCGAGACGACCTGCACCCTTAGCAACCTGAAACGCGCCACCCTGTATGAGGCAAGAGTGCAAGCCAGCTGCAGTGCCGACGACCAAAGCGACTGGGCAGAAATGAGCTTCACCACCGACTGCGGCATCTGGCCCATTGACGGTGCCAACGCCCTGCTTGAAACCTTCGAGACTATCGACGCTTCTGATTTCCCGCCCATCTGCTGGGAAAAGTTCAGTCACGAAATGACAGGCTACAGCTATTGGTACCTGAACTCCAACAACGGATTAGGATCGAACGCGGCCTATAGTTCATGGAATGAAGGCTATGCCTTCTTGGTCATGCCACAGATGCACATCGACGGCGACGCCACCCTTTCGTTCGACTATCTCATCACCACCGGCGATTACGACGAGAGCTGCTCTGTGGTCGTTTCCACTGGCGGAATGACTTTCAGCGACTTCAACGAAACCATCTGGGCCGCCGACGGCAACAACCTCTTTTCAGGCAAGACTTCCTGCACTGTTTCGCTCTCAGACTACGATGGTCAGGACATCTACATTGCCTTCAAGTTCAAAGGTCTGGGAACAAGCGGCTGCACATGGTATGTTGACAACATCGAGGTTTATGTGACTGTCAACCAAACCGTTGAGCTTTCTCAGGGCTGGAACTGGTGGAGTCCTATCGTGGAAGTTTCATTGGAGGAACTTGAAGCTGCCCTCGGCGGCAACGGCATCACCATCAAATCACAGACGGAATCCGTCAACTATGAGGATGAAGAATGGCTCGGCGACCCTATCACCTTGGTTCCTGGGCAAATGTACAAGATACAAGTTAGCACCGATTGTAGCTTCGTGTTCTCCGGCCATGCCCCGTCATCCGTTTCCGTCACCATCGAGCAGGGCTACAACTGGTTCGGCTTCGCCGGCACGAACGCCATGACCATTGAGGAAGCCTTCAACGGTTTCCAACCGGCCGAAGGAGATATGATCAAATCCCTTGACGAAAGTTCCACCTTCGAGGACGGCGAATGGCTAGGGGGAATCACCCATCTCCAGCCCGGACGAGGCTACATCTACACTTCCCAAGACTCCAAAAGCAAAACCCTAACCTTCTCTGCAAACTAATAACAAACAACACAAAAACACTAATAAAATGAATAGGAAAGTCTTCTTTTTTATCGCAGCCCTGGTGATTTGCAGCTCGATAAGCGCACAAGAACAGCACTACCCAGTCAACCCTCACGCCTTCGGAAACAACATGAATTTCAAAGGCAGAATCCTCATCAACGGTATCGAGCAACAATCCAATGACATTGAGATTGGCGCGTTTAACGGCAATACGATTACAGGTTCCAAAAGGATCGAATGTTTTGGCACAAACCAATACTATCGCATAAACATGTTGATTTATGGCACCAACGAGAATTATGAGGTTTCGTTCAAACTGTACAACCATCAAACGGGTGAGGAGTTGGACAACTGCATCATCACCACTGCCGAAGGGGAACCTTGCACCGTGATATGGGAAAACGACGGATCCTACGGCACCTTCAAAAACTCTATCAACCTCAACTTCGTGTCTGGACAAGCTTTCACCAAGGACATCGCAGCCTACACCGAAAACGGCGGCTACTACCTCATTGCCTCCCCGATTGGCGAAGTGGATCCTGAAAACGTGGAAAACATGCTTGCGAACAGCTACGACCTCTATTGGTTCGACCAGTCGCAAGAGCTGGAATGGCGCAATTACAAAAAAGACGGCGGATTCAACCTCGTCAGCGGCAAGGGCTACCTCTATGCCAACAGCGCAGACATCACCCTTTCCTTCACCGGCGCTCCCTACAGCGGCAACGGCGAGGTCACCTTGGCCTATGGCGAAAAAGCCGGCTTCACTGGTTGGAACCTTGTGGGCAATCCTTTCGCCGAGACTGCCTATATTGCCGATGGCCGCGATTTCTACGTCATGAATGAAGAAGGCAGCGAAATAGTGCCCGCCGAAAGTAACAACATCGCCGCGATGGAAGGCGTATTCGTCCTCGCCAATGCAGATGGCGAAACCATGACCTTCACCACCACCGAACCCGAAAGCGGCAACGGAAAGGGTCTTGCCCTTAATCTGAGCAAAGGGGCTTCGACAGGCTCAGCAACCCGAGACGGTGTCATCGACCGCGCCATCGTCCGCATCGGTGAAGGTGCCATGTTGCCCAAGTTCCAGTTCAGGGACAACAGCACCAAAATTTACATCCCGCAAGACGGCAAGGACTACGCCATCGCCCGCGTGGATGGCGACGGTGTATGCGCCGTCTCTACAGAGGTGCCTGTCCATTTCAAGACCAAAGAAAATGGGAGCTATTCCATCAACGTGGATGCCAAAGACATGGACATGAGCTATCTCCACCTCATCGACAACATGACAGGTGCCGACATCGACCTGCTTGAGTCCTCATGCTACACTTTTGAGGCCAAGACGAGCGATTATGCCTCTCGGTTCAAGCTGGTGTTTGCCACCCTCGACAGCCCGACTAACGGCAACAACTTTGCCTTCATCGACGCTAACGGCAACATCATCGTCAATGGAGAAGGGACGTTGCAGGTGGTTGATGTGACGGGGCGCGTCATTCTTTCTGGAGACGCGATGAATCGCGTTTCTACAAACGGGATGACTGCTGGCGTTTACGTATTGCGCCTCATCAACGGCAACGACGTGAAAACACAAAAAATCGTGATGAGATAATCTCCTGCGGAAACAACCCAATTATCATTCTTTCATATTGTTGGCCGGCAGCTTTCGCTGCCGGTTTTTTTGCAGCAAAAACAAAGAAGTCCCGCCAAGGCGGAACTTCTTGTAAAAACAACGACTCAGGCGAATAAGCGGGATTCTGTTCCCCTTGCGGGGCGACTGTCATTTCTCTAGACCTGCGGTCGCCCGCAGGCTCAAGCGCCCTACCCTGAGGCACGGACGAGCAGCCCTATCGAAGCCCGAAGGCCTCATTGCCTCTATACTTGGACTTGCAGCCCATAAGGTTTACCCCAGCGGAATGTCGCCACCCGCCGCGTGAGCTCTTACCTCACGTTTTCACCCTTACCCTTGCGGGCGGTATATTTTTCTGTGGCACTTGCTGTTGCCCTTGCGGACACCTTCCTGTTAAGAAGTATGGTGCTCTGTGCTGTCCCGACTTTCCTCGCGCCGGCTTTCCCGACCCGCGACAGTCTGCCTGAATCGCGTGGCAAAAGTACGGAAATTTTTGCGGTTAGATGCTATCTGGTTTCAATTATTCCTCCGATTTCTTCAAGACCACATCATGTTCCTGCTCGGCCACCCAACGGGTTACAGAGTAGGAATGGTAATAAAAGTAATCGTCAATTTTGATTTCGTAACTCACATGATAAGTTATGGTATTGTCTTCAGACGGAGTAAACCCAATCTGATAACAGCCATTCTCATCAGTATATTGGGCGTTGCCCATAGGGGTGTTCATTCCCATAAACAACATGTAATTCACTTGAACTTGAACATTCTGAACGGGTTGTCCGTCCTTATCGGTCACTTGACCGCTGATGGTGATTTTTTCGGGTCGCACCTGCTTTATTTTACTACACGAACCGCAAAGCAGCATGACAGCAAGAACTATTACTAATTTGATTGTTGTTTTCATAACTAATTGATTTAATGATTAAAATTATAGCCGAATATCAACCCCAATCTGGGTTCAGCCCTACCGAAAAACCAGTGATTGGCTTCCTTACTGGAAGTCGTTCCCATATAGGCCGTTCCATACAAGCCTTTAAAGAAATCCCATTTATAGCCTAAAGTGAAAGAGAAGCCATAAAAGTTATCGACTTTGACTCGTTCCTCCGTCTCTTTCAGACAGTGTTTTCCAAGAAGACCGTAATTCACACCGCCGAAAAAGCCTTTGATAAAATAGCACTTCAGGCCGACATCAAATCCCAAAAACGGATTGTCGCCGACAGGTTCCATATCCTTATAAGTACCATTATTAAAAGCGCCATTGCAATAATCGTATCCTATGGCAGCATTGGCGGAAATAAACTTATACCTGATTTCAGTGCCTATACCAAGATTGCCGCCCAAGTTAGTATAGTTTCCCATTCCAGCATACACCGATGGAGTGATTTGTGCCTTGGCACCGTAACAGCCCAGCAGCAACAAAGTGAGGGCTAATAACGTTCTTTTTAATCTGTTAGTTTTCATAACTGCTTGATTTTAAAATCACAAGATGATTTTATTACAAAAATCATGCCAAAGATGCTCATTTTGCTATGATTTCGCCAAACTGCTGGCACAACAGAACCGCGCTTTCCCGGCAAAATCCACCATAATTTCCGCCTCGTCAAAACCCATTTCGCGGCATAATTGGAGCATCTCCTCCCCCATCCGCTCGTTGATTTCAAACCAAACTTGGCCGTCGGGATTCAGTTGGCTTTTCGCCAATTTCAGTATTTGGCGATAAAACAGCAAAGGGTCGTCATCGGGGACAAACAAGGCATTTTCGGGTTCCCAGTCGAGGACATTCCTTTCCATGGCGGCTCGCTCGCTGTCGCAAACGTAGGGCGGGTTGCTCACCACCAAATCCACGGGCTGGCTGAGGAACTCTGATTGGGGATTCAACACATCATCTTGCACAAAAGTTGCCTTTGCGCCATTGCTTTCGGCATTTTCTTTGGCCATTTGCAAAGCCGTTTCCGAAACATCAAATCCAATGACTTCGGCATTTTTGAAATATTTCGCCAAGGCAATGGCGATGCAGCCTGAGCCTGTTCCAATGTCCCAAATGCGAATGTGTTTTTCCTTTGGCAACGTGGCGCAAATCTTCTGCACCATTTCCTCAGTTTCGGGTCGCGGAATAAGCACCGCCGGCGACACCTTTATTAATAGGTCGCCGAAACGCGCCATGCCCGTCACATACTGCACTGGCTCGCCATCCAACAGCCGCCTGACGGCCTGCTCCAACCGATAATGCTGCATCTCGTCCATGCGCAAGTTGGGTTCCAGAAGTTGGCGTTTCAAGTCGATGCCGAAAAGGTCTTCGAGCAGGATGCGCATCAACTGTTCCGCCTCGCGCCGCGGGAATGTCTCGGCCAAAGCCTCGGTGAAATGGCGTTTCGTCTTTTGCAAATTAAATCCATTCATGGGGCAAAGATACGCAAAAAAACGTACCTTTGCCGAATGAATGTTACGAGCGACCTGTCCATGACCAACGACGACACCTATAATATGTTAGCCACCTGTGGCGAAGGCCTTTACAAGGAGAAAGGCAGCAAGTTCATCGCCGAGACTTTCATCGTGGCGAGCGAGGACGAGGCCAAAGCCGCAATTGCTTCCGTCAAGAAGAAATACTTCGACGCACGGCACCATTGCTACGCCTACATGATTGGCCCCGACAAGAAAAACTTCCGTTCCTCCGACGACGGCGAGCCTTCGGGCACGGCAGGCAAACCCATCCTCAACCAAATCCTATCTAAAGACGTCACCAACGTATGCATCGTCGTGACGCGCTATTTCGGCGGCATCAAATTGGGCACTTCTGGACTCATCAACGCATACAAAGCAGCAGCACGAGAGGCTTTGGAAAACAGCACGATAGTGGGAAAAACCATAAATGAAATTTACAGTTTGGAGTTCGAATATCCCCTGATGAACGAGGTGATGCGCATTATGAAAGAAGAAGGCTTGGAACAACAGAACCCGGGTTTCGAATTAAGCTGTTATTTGGAGTTTTCAACAAGGAAAAGCGACGCTCCAAGAA
>ONVP01000078.1:0-3887 GCA_900321315.1 uncultured Bacteroidales bacterium | reverse complement strand
CACATCAAAACGATATAAACCAATATGTTGCAAAAGAATTTAGTCTTGTTTTTACAAAAATCCTCGTATTTTAGCGAAAAGAAAATTCAAAAACAATAGGCTTTTGGTTTTTTTATAAACAATTAATGCCATACTTTTGCAAAGTCAAATTTTCCTCATGACAGCGAAAGAAATCGAGCTTTTTTCGCGTCAAATCAGGCTGAAAGACAAACAAATAGAGTAGAAACAATGGCTGCCCATCATTTGGAGATATGGAAGAAATGCCTTGAGGTGATTCGCGACAACACCTCCGAGCAGAGCTATGCGACATGGTTCAAGCCCATTGTCCCGGTTTCGCTCAACGGGAACGTGCTCACCATCCAGGTGCCCAGCCAATTCTTCTACGAATGGCTTGAAGAGCACTACATCGACCTGCTACGCAAGACCATCAAGCGTTTTCTCGGTCCGGACGGAAAGCTCGAATACAGCATCATGATGGACAGCACCGACCAGACCTACCGCGTTGTCATACCCGGCTCGACGAGCAACAACACGAAAAACCTCATCGGAAGGCCCGCGCCCGAGGCATTGGCACGAAATCCCATCAATCCATTCGTCATCCCCGGGCTGAAAAAACTGGAAATCGACTCGCAACTCAACGAGAACTACACTTTCGACAATTTCATTGAAGGCGACTGCAACCGCGTGGCGCGACAAGGCGGACTCTCGGTGGCCCAAAAGCCCGGAAAGACCTCCTTCAATCCGCTTATCATATATAGCGGCACCGGCCTCGGGAAAACACATCTTTGCCATGCCATCGGACTGGAAACCAAGCGACTGCATCCGGAAAAAACCGTCCTTTATGTGCAAGCCGAACAGTTTACAAACCAATACGTTACGGCCTCGAAAAACAAAAACCTGAACGATTTCGTCCACTTCTACCAGATGATTGACGTGCTCATCATCGACGACATCCAATTCTTGGCCAAAAAGACCCTGACGCAAGAAACCTTCTTCCACATCTTCAACTACTTGCACCAAAACAACAAGCAGTTGGTCATCACCAGCGACAAGTTCCCTTCCGACTTGCAGGATATGGAAAAACGACTCATGTCGCGCTTCGTTTGGGGCTTGACCACCGACCTGCAGATGCCCGACGTGGCCACGAGATCCGCCATCCTGAAAGACAAGCTCTACCACAACGGCATCCAGCTCTCCAACGAGATTGTCGAATACCTCGCCAGCAATGTCAGATCCAACATCCGAGAACTGGAAGGTGTCATCATCTCACTCGTGGCGCAGTCGTCGTTCAACAAGAAGGCCATCACCATCGACCTTGCGCAGCAAATCCTCGACCGATACCTTCGCAGCGCCAATTCCGACAAGGAGGTGTCTGTAGAATACATCATCAACATCGTTTGCGACTACTTCAGCATTCCCGCCGAGCAACTGGCGCTGAAAACCCGCAAGCATCAGGTGGTGCAGACACGGCAAATCGCCATGTACCTATCAAAGAAATATTCCAACGCCAGCCTCGCCTCAATAGGCAAACAATGCGGCAACAAGGACCACGCCACCGTGCATCACGCCTGCAAGACCGTTTCGGATCGTTTGGACACCGACAAGCAATTCAGGGTGATGCTTGCCGACATTGAGCGCAAGATTTCCATGTAAATCAACACAACAAAATGAATATCAGTAATTTTGGAAAGCTGTTTTTGGCACCCAATCTATTGGGAGCCACCCGTCCAGAACAAGTTTTGCCTGCCGGAACGCTCGAAATTGTGAAGCGGCTGAAGCATTTCGTCGTGGAGAACGCCCGCACCTCGCGCCGTGTGTTGAGCCGCATCGGGATGGACTGCCCCATCGACGACATTGAGTTTATCGAACTCGACAAGCACAACGCCCGCAACCTCGACCTGATGGAACACCTCGGTCCCTGCCTGCAAGGTGAGGACATGGGCCTAATGTCGGAAGCCGGCACGCCTTGCGTCGCCGACCCGGGTGCATTGGTTGTGGATTTGGCGCATTCCGCTGGCATCCAAGTCGTTCCCTTGGTCGGTCCCAATGCGATGATTTTGGCTTTGATGGCTTCGGGGTTCAACGGACAAGCCTTCGCTTTCCACGGCTACCTGCCCATCAAAAGCCCTGAACGACAGAACGCCATCAAGGACTTGGAGCGCCGCTCGATGGCCAACAACGAAACCGAGCTGTTCATCGAGACGCCTTTCCGCAACAACGCCATGCTGCAAGACCTTTGCAAGAACCTCCACCCTTCCACACGGCTTTGCGTTGCCTGCAACCTTACTTGCGAGGACGAACTCATTATCAGTCAAGACATTGGAGCATGGAAATCCTTCAAAGGTGACTTAAACAAAAAGCCCGCTGTGTTCTTGGTTTACAGCGAGTCGCGGCGAAATTTCCAAAGGAAAAAATAAAACTACGGAATCTCCAAAACCCTGTGAATCTGCAACGAAAGCCGCCAATTCGGGTAGGTTTTCACGGCATCCACACAAAACTTCATATTGGTTTTGCGTTGTTCCAAATCCTCAACAAAACAAGGCTGCAAAAAACGGTGCTTGGCTTCAATGCCATCGTATTGCGCCAAATCCTGATTGAGAAAAACCACTTTCAACTCGTCGCAATGCGTTAAAACACAAGGCTCCATGTTGCCACCCTCAAAGGCTGATTTCGGCGAAAGCGTCACCCAGTCCAAATGGCTTGGCAAAGGTCGTGTGCCGTTGGTCTCGATGGCGATTTTCTTGCCTGTCTTTTGCTTCAATTCCGCTACGAAAGCCTCATCGATGAACAAAGAAGGCTCGCCGCCCGTCAGCACAAGCAAAGGCGCGATGGGATACTTATTCACCTCGTTCACAATGTCTTGCAACGACATCATCGTGCCGTTTTGGTGCTGTGTGTCACAAAAGGCACAACGCAAATTGCAGCCACTGAAACGCACGAAGACAGCGGGCATGCCACTGTGGTAGCCCTCGCCTTGCAGGGAGTAGAATATTTCGTTTATCCTGTACATTTTCTTTTTCTCACAAAACAATCAAAACTTGCAAAACTAAAGCGTGTGACGGCTCCACAACCGTGTTGCCGTCGGGAAGCAGCCGGTTGGCGTGCTTCCCCTTCAACCCAAAGGAAGGTTTTGTCGGTTTTGCAGGTTTTGTGACCAAAAATCAATCAAAATTCTGCGGCGCGTCGTCCTTGATGTAGGAAGCCTTGTTGTCGCGTGACTCCCACACATCGGCGCGATAGCAGTTCGGGACGGTATCAACAATCCACTTAGCCAAATTCTCAGCGGTCGGATTGAAGTCCAGCACATCATTGAGGTTGCGATGGTCTATCTTTCCGTGAATCAGGCGTTTGATTTCAGTGAAATCGCAAACCATGCCGTTGCTGTCCAATTTCTCAGCACGGCAATACACATTCACCTTCCAGTTGTGGCCGTGCAGGTTCTCGCACTTGCTCTCATAGTCGAGATAGAGCTGGTGGCAGGAGGATATTTCTAAGGTTTTTCTGACGTAATACATTTTCAGTTGGCAGTTATCAGTTATTCTGTTGTTCAATTGTAGGACTGTCACACCGTGGCAGCCGTTTATCATGTTTTATGATTCATATTCGGTTTTGTCATCAATGCCAGCGGCGCGGAGGGCTTCGATGCGTTCATGGCAGGTGCCGCATTTGCCGCAGTGCTTCTCGCCGCCCTTATAGCAGGAATAGGTTTCGCTGTAGTCCAAGCCCAAGGCTTTGCCATGCTCGGCTATTTCTTTCTTGCTCAAGTTAGTATAAGGCGCATACACTTTGATGTTTTCATACGTTCCCGCCGACATGGCCTCCGACATGGCATTGACAAAACCCGGTCGGCAGTCGGGATAGATGCTATGGTCGCCGGCATGGTTGGC
>ONVP01000082.1 GCA_900321315.1 uncultured Bacteroidales bacterium | reverse complement strand
TTGGACGAGGCCGGGGTTGAGTATGACGAGCGGTGGGCGTTTGAGACGGATTGAGGCAAGCACACTCTATTATGCGGAGGTTGAAACCATCTGAACTATGGCATCCTTAATTGCAACTCGTCAATCTCAGAAATCATTTCCTCAAACTTTTTCTTGATATAATTAAAAACTTCTTTATTGACAATTTTATCGATATTAAAATATCCCCAACCGCGTATATCATCCGGCAGGTATTCTCTTCCATAAGGCCATTCTTCATTTGGTTCCAAAGACGTCAAGCAATTCAATTGATGCCAATCCTTTTTGAATATCAAATTTTTTCGACCTGGCTTGTCCTCATACCAACTGACACCGACATACATATCACGACAACAATTGCTATCAGTCCAAATAAACAATTTATAATATTGCCATTCTTCTCTATAAATCCAAGCGGCACCATCGCTTTTCCCGAACCTCATTCCAATAGACTTCGCAAAAGATTCCAATGGTTTCCAAATATATTCATCAAGAACCCTACTAAACCACTCATCTTGAAGTTGCAACACCTCACCCACAGCCGTAACATTCTCAGGTGCAAGCATTATCGACATCAAATTATTCTTGTATGTTGTATCCATATCTGTATTGGTAATTTGTTTGACAAGTTCACAATATTGCTTTATAACGGATTGAACCAAAGGCTTTCCTTCCGAAATGGTATAGCATTTTTCGAGCCATTCAGCAATTTCATTTCCATAAGAGATAGTTTTATAGTCAAATTTGGCATTTCCTACCGAACATTTATCTGGCTCATGCCCATCAAGGGTTAGATACATGAGTTTATACCCATCAGGAAACTTCTTCCGGCCATAGTTGTTGTACCTAAGCATTTGGTTTGTCTGGTCGCCAGCATAGATTTTATTTTCGATAATGATGGCGTGTTTACCATCTTCGATAATGATATCTATCTGTCCGCCCTCTATTTCAGTCTTAGGGCCAATCCAACGTTCAGTAATAATACCACATGGACAACGACGATAATCAAAATAATCGTCCTGCACACCTATCACTTCCAAAAAAGCCTGAAGGAAACGTTGAGACAATCCATGAGAACCTTTAGGATTTAGCAACTCAGCAATAAAAGCAGAGTGCAGCCGCACTTCTTCCGTCCGCAAACCAATTGTATTGAACACATTAAAGAATTCACCTTCTTCTCGTTTCTTTTCTTCCACTTTCTTCTCTTGTTCGTAAAGTTTTGAGATAGATTCTAGCATTTTTTTAGTTGTTTCCATATCATCAGTTTTTATAGCGATAAAACTACACTATTTTTCCAACTCCTCCAACCTCCTCGCCAACTCATCCACCCCCTCCATTGCCTTAGCCTTAATATGCAGGAATCCAGTCGGCAGGCCGCCTTTCAGGTCCTTCGGGTCAATCAAGAACTTGGGTATCTCACTTGGGGCATAATCGACCAATCCCGCCGCCGGATAGACCACCAACGAAGTGCCAATGACAACGAAGATGTCGGCCTGTTGCGCCCAATATTCTGCCAATTCCATACCATCGACATACTCGCCAAACCAAACAATGTAAGGCCGCAATTGCGAACCATCTGCCGCCTTGTCACCCAATCGAATGGGGACATCAAGCGGATAATCCTTGATGCAATTGGGGTCGAGGCGATTGCGCGAGGAAGTCACCTTTCTCAATTCGCCGTGAAGATGCAACACCTTGCTACTGCCTGCCCTTTCGTGAAGATTGTCCACGTTTTGAGTGATGATGGTCACATCGTATTGTTTTTCCAAGTCGGCCAAAACTCGATGGGCGTGGTTCGGTTCCACTTCCAACAGGTTTTTCCTACGGGCATTGTAAAAATCAAGCACAGCCTGAGTGTCTTCCTCAAAACCCTCAACGCTGGCTAATTTCATGGCATCGTATTTTCCCCACATCCCATTGGCATCGCGGAAGGTCGGGATTCCACTCTCGGCGCTGATAAAACTACAAAAACAACCCATACCTTTCAATCCATTCAGTCTTTTTCTCCCTTGCGGTCAATAATCCGCAGAATTTGCGGCTTATCAAACTCCAGAAAAATAAGCCTCAACCGCATAAAGTGGAATATTCTCCATCCAGCCTTGGTCAATGTATGGTTTCATGCTACAACGCAAGCCTTTGAGGTTCAACTCTTTGAAGCCCTCTTTGATAAAAGTGGACAGCGACTTCGACTTGACATTCTCTTCTGCTTTCACTTCTGTTGGGACAATCCTTTGTGGGGTTTGCACCAAGAAATCAACCTCTTGCGTGGAGTTGTCTTTGTTGAAATAATAAGGGGAAAGGTTTTGTTTGGCGATCAATTGCTGCAATACATAATTCTCTGCAAAGGCACCCTTAAACTCAACAAAAGCCTTGCTTCCCAAAAGAATGTCGGCTGGCTCGGTCTCGCAAAGCGTGGCCAACAACCCGCAATCCAAAAGATAGATTTTGAATGCTGATGGATCCGAATAAAACTTTAATGGCTGGCGCGGCATGGTGCACCGGTTCACCCGAATAACCAATCCCGCATCCACAAGCCATTGCAATGCTTCCTCAAACTGGGCCGCCCTCGCCCCTTTTTTGACAAGCCCAAAAATGAATTTCTTGTTTTCTTTGGCCAACTGCGCCGGAATGCTGTCCCACACCATTCGAATATGCCTGACCATGGTTTTCGTGTGCTTGGCAAAGTCCATGTAATAGGATTCAAGGATTTCGCCATGTATCTTCCTGACCAATTTCGGGTCATGGTTTTGCAGCCAATTTGCCACGGCTTCAGGCATACCTCCGGTAAAAAAATACTGCCGCAATTTGTCAGTGCATTCATCGTTCAACAAACGCATGGTTTCGTAATCAAGATTATCGACAGCTTCTGCAAGCTGTCCCCTTCCCGATGCAATCAAAAACTCGGAAAAAGTCATGGGAAACATCCTCATAGTGTTCACTTTACCCACTGGGAAAGACTCGTCTTCTTTGAGTGAAATGCCAAGCAACGAACCCGCCACAACCACATGGAGTTCCCGCATATCCTCACAAAAATATTTCAAACTGGCGATGCCGTTGTGAATCTCCTGAATCTCATCGAGGAAAAGCAATGTCTTTCCTGGCGTGATTTTCTGTCCAGTATGAACATTGATTTGGTAAATGACACGGCCAATGTCAAAATCCGTGAACAAGTTTGCCATAAACTCGTTATTATGGCAATTGACATAGACCATATTGCTAAATTCTCGTGTGCCAAATTTCTTCAATATGTAAGTCTTCCCAACCTGCCTGGCACCGAGAAGTATCAAAGGTTTTCGCTCAACGTTGTTTTTCCACTCCAATAGTTGTTTGTAAATTGCTCTTTCCATGTGTTTTACATTTCAATTCCGCCGCAAAAATACAATTTTATGAGGGAATATTCCAAAAAATTTACAATTTTATGAGGGAATAATTTTAAAAAATTACATTTTTATGAGGGAATGCGACCAAATATGCACCAGCGAAATCTGTCCGATGGCGATGATAAAAGTCTTACAAACACCATCCTTGCGGTCAATAATCCGCAAATTCTGCGGCTTACCTCACTTCCAAAACCGCAAAACAGCGATTTCGCCCAACAAGGCCAGCAAGGCTATCAAAGCGAAAAGTTTCCACTGCGAGGACTGGTGCGCCATGGCTTCAATAAGGTCGGCGGTGGCGAAATCAGAAGTGTCGAGGACGGCGGCCACGTTGAAACCGGCCTTTTTGAACTGCGGCTCAATGGCGTCGCGGTCAGCGAAGTCCATCTTGGATTCAATGCGACTTTCATTCCACGCGGTGACGCGGTTCAGGGTGTCGTTGACGAGCAGGTCGTAGAATCCGGCATTGGGAAGGTTGTCGTTCAGGTAGAGATAAACCTTGCCGTTGCGCACCTCCGAAGCGGGCATCAGCTCAAAGCTGCGGTCAGCGTTGGCAAAGAGGAAACGGTGGTCGCCTTCGAGGTTCATGTCGCTTAAAACCAGCATCTTGTCCGTTCCGATGGTGTAGGACAAACGCCCCATCTTGCCTCCCAAGAACGCCGCCTTGACCATCGTCGGGACGAAGAGCGCATTGTCGGCAAGGTCGCTCCACGCGGGACTGAGTGCGGTGGCCATTACGAAGGCCTGCCCCTTCCCCACTGTCGCCGACAGCAAGAGCGGGTCGCCGTTCTTCAAAGTCAGCAGAGGCGTGGGTATGCCGTTGGATTTCAAGCGGATATGTCGTTTCACCTTGGGCAGGTCTGGATGCTGGGGCAAGTCCAAAATCATGTCGCTGAAAAAGGCGTGTTGCAAAGCCAAGTCCTCCACCGCCGTGGTGTTGGTGTCTGTCTCCATTGGCCTAAGTCCCAGTTTTTCAAGCAGGTAGCTATTGCTTCTCGGTTCGTCCACCGCGGGGAACACCATCAGGCTCGCGCCTTCGGAAACGGCATCCAAAAGGGTTTGTTGCAAGGTCTCGTTCAGCTTGGCCGTTTCGTTCACAATCAAAAGCTGGGCTTGGGCAATCGTGCCCAAGTCGAAGCGCGAAGGCTCCATCAAAGTGTAGCGGAATTGCTCGTCGTCTTCGAAAAGCAGGGCGCAACTCGAATGCTCCGTGCCCAACTCGACCACGGAAAGACTTGGTTTTGCGCTCAATACGAAGTCGTAGCGGTCGTCGAAGATGATGGGATGGTCCATCAGCGCGACGCTGCAACGCTGCTCGCCGCCCTCCTCCACCACGAACTGCATCGTGAGTTCCGCCGTGCCGTTTTTCTCCAAATCGACGGTCGTGGAAGCGGCCAAGTTGCCGTTCATCGTGAAATTGACGGGCAGGCCTTTCACCTCTTTATCTCCCTGAATGACAACACGAACCATCAAGTCATTGGCCAAACCCGACTGCACGATGGGCGAAGCCAACCAAACGGAATCCACATAAAGGTTGGTCTTGAATTCGGGAATCATCGGCACCACCACCATCTGCATCGTAGTGTCGGCTTTGGCCGCCGAAAGGTCGAATGTATTTTGTTGGAAATCAGAGTAAACGAATAGCGTTGAAGTCGAAAAGCCATGCTGTTTGGCCAGCATCCCAAAGCGGTCCATCACCTCGCCCATCGGCACTGGCGCGCCGTCAGGGTTCATGCGGTCGAGCTGGTCGAGCATTTCCTCTTGGTTCATCGGATACTCGTTTTGGATCTCGAAACTGTTGGTCATCAGCAGGTAACGGCTCGAAGGGCTGAGTTTGTGCACCAAGTCCCGCGCCGACTGCCGCGCATCCTCAATCAAGGTGGTGCGCTGCGACTGCCCTTTCATGCTCATGGAATTGTCGATATACACGCCCACAAGATGGTCGGTAGCATCCATATTCAACTGCTTCTCAGGTCGATACGGAAAAGCAAACGCCAGCACCAAAGCCGCGATGAACAGGCAACGCAACAACAAAGTGACCAAATATTTCAGCTTGCGCGTCTTGGCGTTTTCCTGCTGGATGTTGCGCAACACGGCGGTATTGCTGAAATACACCAGCTTGTGCCGCCTGAAGTTGAACAGGTGGACAAGGATGGGAATCAGCAGGGCCAGCAAGCCCCAGAGCATGTTAGGATAGAGGAAACGCATGGGTCAAGTCATTTCGGGTTGCAAAATTACGAAAAACTTCAGAACCCGAACAGTCGGCCACGGATGCCTTTGCGGCGGTAGCGGTCGTTGGAGAAGGTGGAGCAGGCGTCGTCGCGGCGGTTGAGCGAGATGCCAATGCCCAAGGTCAGCTCCAAGCCTTGCGGGAGTCGGTTTCCCGTGATTTGATAAGCATTCACGTTTTGCGGTGCCGCCGTGCCGTCTTTTTCCATCTTGGAATAAGAGTCGAGCAGACCTTGGTGGTAAGTGGCGCTCAGCTTCAACAGCAGGTCGCGCTTCCCGACCTCGAACACGCTCCTGATGCCTAATCCGGCGAGAGCGCCCACATGAATCTGGTTCATGTTGGCCTTGCCCGCGTCGATGGTTTGGTTGAATGCGGCAGGTGCCGTGCGGGTCATGCCGATGGCTCCGCCCAAACAAAATCCCGCTTCGATGCCAAAAGTAATATATGGCTGGAGATAAGGCTGGAAGGCCCAGCGCACCTCGAGGGGCAACCGCAAATCAACATAGCGAAGGTTCATTTCATACGCGACATCGGCACCGGAAAAATGGCTGTATTTCATCCCGCATCCGCGCTGCACAAACATGACTTCGGGAGCCGCCGAAACGAAGTCGCCAAGCGGAATGTCGGCGAAAACGCCCCCAATAGGCTTCAGCAGCGTGTCTTGCTTGATTTGTCCCAAGGCCTCGTTCTGGAAATAAAGCATCCTCGGCAGGTTCAGGCCGCCTTTCAGTCCCAAATAAACCGACTGGCTTTCTTGTTTTCGCACCGCTTGCGCTTTTGCATCTATCTGTAAGACTGTCAATAGCAAAAGCAAAACACCGTATTTTATTGTTGTTCTCATGGCTGCTCGATTCGTTGTGCCAACTCGTCGTTGTCTTTGTAAATATGATAGGATCCAGGCTGGTTTTGCACCAAAACGCCCTGCGAGTCGTCTTCCGTTTCTATGATGATGGTGGCCAAGCGGAAACGGGAAATGCCCTCGGCGGTCATGGTTCCCGTCATCACTATGCCGCGTTTCATCCTGACGTGGTAACTGACATTCCCGAGCGGGACATCATAGGATTTTTCCTCAATGAAATAAACCGTAAAGTCGTTTCCGCTTCCCATGACGAAAACAGTATCTGTCACATTTTCAATATCTTGTTTCAGATCCATGATTGCGATACCATTATGCTGCTTGGAGAGCGCGAGGGTGATGTTTGGCTCGGCGATGCCGATTGGAACGCCCGGCAAGTTGGTGCCAATCCGAATGTTTGGCGCGACCAAGAAGCGTCCTTCCACCTTGGGCGGAATCGGGCCGCGGTTCACCGTGCCAAAATCGGCCCAAAAAGCAGAGTCGGAAACTACGTTAAGGATGTCGTCGATGTAATATTCCGTGCCAATGGGAACTATGGTGTCTTTGTCGTTTTTCGTGCACGACGACAGCCAAAAGGCTGCCGTCAGCAGCATCGCAATTCGTGTCAATGGAATGGTTTTCAACATCTTGATTCTGCTATTATTAGTTTATCTGCACAAAACTATTCTTTCTTTCATCACGCCGCGAACCGTTTCGATCTCAATCAGATAGACCGTCGGGCTGAGGTGGGCAACATTCAATGTCACTTGACTTGTGCCTTCGTGGATTTCCTCCAGCAGAGTTTGCCCGAGCAAGTTTCTGACACTCACTTTCTTGATGCCCTCGGCCTCGATAGTGACCTGACCTTGCGTTGGATTCGGGAACACCCGACAGGTGTTTTGGTTTTCATCGGTATCGAAAAATCCTGCGTTGATGACGAAATTGCGCTCCAAAAGCCCGCATCCCGGCACGACGAACCGCGCTGTGAGAATGGCCGTCCCAGGCGTGGCCGCAATGATGCGACAAGTGCCGCCAATGCTGTCGAGCACCGTCCAACCATTGTTGATTTCCCAGTGCACTTGGCCTTCAATTCCCGCAGTGTCAATATCATAGCTGTAAACTCCGCTAATCAGATTGGAGGCCACAAACACCGTCGTCGGCCCGACGATGGGATAGCTCCCTTCATAATCCTCGATGGTCAAATGAAGCTCCTCATAATGCAGGCAACCCTCGGGGGTATAGGTTTCGTACGGCACGATGCCCGTTTCGGCGTATTCGATGCCATGCCATTCGTATGAATTGCAAGCGGTTACATACAAAGGCTCCATGATTTCGCTATGGTTGAGAACCAATTGGAGGACAAAGGTGCTGTCGCAACCGGCGTCGCCCTGCACTTCAACGTAATCCTCGATGCTTTCGCGGTACCAACGTCCGCTACGATCCCAGTAAAAGCTGTCGCATTCCACGACCTCGACGATGGCTTCGTAGCTGTTGCCTACGGTCAAGTCAAGCAGTTCGAGGCGGTCGCAACCCTGCTCGTTGGTGGTCCAATATGAATAAACGCCGGTTTCGGTATAGGGTGTGCCATGCCATGTGTATTGCTCGCAGGCCGACGTGGTGTAGCGCACCGTGTCGCTGTAGTTGACTGTCAGGTGCAGTTCGTAAACGCTGTCGCAGCCGTTAGGTGCCACTCCCGCCACGGTCCAAGTGTCGTCTGTGGTTTGGTCGAAGAAGTGTCCGTGCCATGAGAAAGCGTCGCAGGCTTGTGTTTCAAGCGTTTCGCGATATTCGGGAGCGACCGTCACAGCCACATTGGCCTCTGCCGAGAGCACGCCACAAGTGATGCGGTAGCGGAACTGGTCGGTGCCTGCAAATCCATCGTGGGGAATGTAGAGCATCGCACCGCTATCGTAAACCGCGCTGCCGTGGGCAGCCTGCGCCACGATTTCGCAGGCCATGGAGTTACAGTCCTGCGGGATTTGGTCGTTGTCGAGGAAAGGCACGGCCACCGTTTCGCCGAAGCAGGCCGAAACAGCGTCGTCGTTGGTGCTCAGCGTGTTAATGGTGATGGTGCATTGGGCCTCGCCCATGGGCACCATCTCACAAAACGTGATGTCGTCCAAACCAAAGTCGTTGCCGTCAATCTCAGTGTTTTGGTTGAGGATGGTGATTACAGCGGAAGTGGAGTTGCCGCTGTACCACAACTCGTAGAAATTCTCCCAAATGTCGTCGGTGACACCTTCTATATATACGATAGGTGCGTCGGGAGCCGAAAAAACATCGCCAATTTGCCGCCCGTTGATGCTGAATTGCAGTTTGGCCGGACTGTTGCGGTTCAACGAAACGACCCATGTCGAGAAAGCGTAGTACTTATACGGAGTAACCTCGATTTCTTGCGACCAAACATTGACTCCCGGCGAGCTGGCACCGTTCACAATCATGAAGTTGCCCGAACCGCCATGTCCGTGGCCATGAAAACCAGTGTGGTAAGTGTTGGCGCTGCTCCCAACATAATAAGTGCCTTCCGACCAAAGGTCAGAAACGTAGGTATAAGCCGAAGTGAAGCCCGAGTTGCCTTGGTTGAAGTTACCATTGCTTACCTTGTCCTCGCCCGGCACATATCCCGTGACGGTGTAAGTAGTTGTTTGCAAAGGCGTTGCCGTGGTGGTCGGTCCCACAGTGTCGGTCAGCCATTGGGTGGGCGACCAAATCAGGAAATCCGAGCCAGAAGCCGTCATATTCACCGACTGGCCTGGGTCGATGGTGGCCGAACTGGGCGAAACCGTCACTTGGGCTAAAGCCGAAATGCCCGCCAAAACGAGCCAAATGGATAACAAAAGATGTCTTTTCATGTCCACATTCTTTGGTTGAGTGCGCAAAAATATAAAATTATCCAACATAACGCAAAAAAGCCGAGAAAGTTTCTTCCTCGGCTTCCTAATCCCATGTCTTTCGGGAGGTCAGTTCCTGAAAAACAAGCTGTCACCTTGTACATCCACGATAACGATCTTAGTCTTATCGACCGACCCAGCCAGAATCATCTTCGAGAGCGAGTTGAGCAACTCACGCTGCATCATACGCTTCACGGGACGCGCACCGTACTGCGGGTTGTAGCTCTGGCTTGCGATGAAGTCGACGGCGGCATCGGTGATGTCAATCTTGATGTCGTTAGCGGCCAGCATCTTCTGCACGCTGCGGAACTGCATCCTCACGATGTCGGCAATCTGGCTCTCGTCCAAAGGCTTGAACATGATGATGTCATCGACACGGTTCAGGAACTCAGGCCGCATGAACTGCTTCAGCTGCTCCATCACCTCATTGCGGGTCTTCTCGAAGACTTCCTCGTCGTTGCTGCCATTGAGCTTGGCGAAGTTCTCCTGAATGATGTTCGCGCCGATGTTGGAGGTCATGATGACGATGGTGTTCTTGAAGTCCACGGTACGGCCCTTGTTGTCGGTCAGACGGCCGTCGTCAAGCACCTGCAGCAAAATGTTGAACACATCGGGGTGCGCCTTCTCGATTTCATCCAACAGGATAACGGAATACGGCTTACGGCGCACGGCCTCAGTCAGTTGGCCACTCTCTTCGTAGCCCACATAGCCGGGAGGCGCTCCGATGAGTCGCGACACCGTGTGACGCTCCTGATACTCCGACATATCGATACGCACCATGGCGTTCTCGTCGTCGAACAGGAACTCAGCCAAAGCCTTGGCCAGCTCGGTCTTACCCACGCCCGTGGTTCCCATGAAGATGAAGGAACCGATAGGCCGTTTGGCATCCTGCAAGCCCGCACGGCTACGCCTGATGGCATCGCTGACGGCGGTGATGGCCTCGTCTTGGCCGACCACACGCTTGTGCAGCTCGTCCTCAAGGTGCAACAGCTTCTCGCGCTCGCTCTGCATCATCTTGTTCACGGGGATACCCGTCCAACGCGAGACGATTTCAGCCACATCGTCGGAGCCGACTTCCTCGTCCACCAAAGGATGGTCGCCTTGCGCCTGCAAGAGGTCAGCCTTGGCCTTCTCGATGGCAGCCTCGGCCTCGCGGATCTTGCCATAACGCAGTTCTGCCACACGGCCATAGTCGCCGTTGCGCTCAGCCACCTCGGCTTGATGTTTATAGGTTTCTATGTTGTTCTTCTCCGTTTGAATCAGTTCCACATAATTACGCTCGGTCTCCCACTTGGCCTTGATGGCGGTGCGCTTGTCGTTGAGTTCGGCCAACTCCTTCCCTATCTCCTCCACCTTCTTGGTGTCGTTCTCACGCTTGATAGCCTCGCGTTCGATTTCCAACTGGCGGATGGCGCGTTCCACGTCCTCAAGCTCCTCAGGCACCGAGTCGATTTGCAACCTCAGACGTGAGGCGGCCTCGTCGATCAAGTCGATGGCCTTGTCGGGCAGGAAACGGTCGCTGATGTATCGCACCGACAACTGCACTGCCGCGATGATGGCTTCGTCCAAGATACGGATGTGGTGGTGGGTCTCGTAACGTTCCTTCAAGCCACGGAGGATGCTGATGGCCGAAGCCTCGTCTGGTTCGTCGATAAGCACTTTTTGGAAACGACGCTCCAACGCCTTGTCCTTCTCGAAATACTGCTGGTATTCCTTCAAGGTGGTGGCACCGATGGCTCGAAGTTCGCCACGCGACAGGGCCGGCTTCAGGATGTTGGCCGCGTCCATGGCGCCTTCGCCACCGCCCGCACCGACCAAGGTGTGAATCTCGTCGATGAACAGGATGACTTCGCCGTCGCTGTCCACGACTTCCTTGACGACGTTTTTCAGACGTTCCTCAAACTCGCCCTTGTATTTCGC
>ONVP01000080.1 GCA_900321315.1 uncultured Bacteroidales bacterium | reverse complement strand
GTTGTGAATTGCTTTCAAATAACTTGTATCTTTGCTCTTTGAAACAACTCACCGATTGTATGTGTTGACTGAGTCACAGTTGTGAATTGCTTTCAAATAACTTGTATCTTTGCTCTTTGAAACAACCCTGTCGCCAAAGTTAAGGTCTAAGCTGGAGTTGTGAATTGCTTTCAAATAACTTGTATCTTTGCTCTTTGAAACAACAAATCTATACAAATTTAGTCTATTTTCACAGTTGTGAATTGCTTTCAAATAACTTGTATCTTTGCTCTTTGAAACAACACGATATGGATAACTCAAAGAGCCACAACTATTTAGAAGTTGTTTCAGAAAAGAAAAATCCCGCTCATTGGAGCGGGATTTTTCTTTGTTCTGACCCATTTTTCCGATTCAAAACAGTTCCAACTGCTGGCATGGCGTGTCCACCGTCTTGGGTTTGCAGTTGCTGAAAATCTCCATGTCGCCAAACTGCTTGTCGGTGATGCACAGGATGCCAATGTCGCCAAACTCGGGCATGAACGACTTCACCCGCTTGATGTGCACCTCGGCGTTTTCCCTACTCGGACAATGCCGCAGATAGATGGAAAACTGGAACATCGTGAAACCGTCGGCCATGATGCGCTTGCGGAAGTCGGCGTAGGCCTTGCGCTCCTTCTTCGTTTCCGTCGGCAAATCGAAAAGCACCAGCACCCACATGATTCGGTATTCGCTAAATCGATCCATGTCAAAGCTCCATTAACGGATACACCACTTTCCGCAACTCACCGCTGAAGCACTTGCAAAGTGAGGCCGTGGTTTGCGTGACGGCGTTCATTAACGGGCTTCGTTGTCCGCCAATGACGACTTCCTTCACGGGCAAGCCCAGCAATTGGCGTTTTAAGTCGGTAGTCAGTTCGCTGCAATCCACGCCGCTCCTTAATATCTGTATCACCAATTCGTCCACATACGGGCGATAAGGCTCCATGATGTCGTCAGCCAAGCAGAAAGCATTGTAGCGGTTATGATGATGTATGCCGAAGGTGGGCAACAGTCCGCTGGCTACCAAAGCCCGCGCCACCACCGCCCTGACGATGGCATAGCCATAGTTGAGCAGGTTGTTGGGCGCATCGCCTTCGCGGTCGCGCACGAAACGCTCCATTTCGGGGAAGACCGACTTCCAATAATAGGCGGCGGCGCGTCCTTCAAGGTTCTCGCTGTCGCCGCTTTTCACGTCGTTGGCCCATGCCATCATGCAGCCCGTTTCCGCTCCACTCATCCGCTTCAGTACCGAAGCCTGATTGCGGATTTTGGCCTGCACTGTCTGTTGCCAAAGTTGTTTCTTCAAAGGCAACGAAGCCTCAATCTGCATACGGAAACGCTCGCTTTGCACGGTATGGCCTTCGAGCGGCAGCAGCAGACCAGCGGGCATGTGTTTCTCGTCGCACGTGACCACTGCGCAATTGTTTTGGAGCAAGGCATCCAAAGCCCCGTTGGTGATGGTGATTTGCCGGTCTTCGAGTACCACCACGCCGATGTCCTCAATAGGAACGGTTTTGGTCACTTCTTCCTGTGTTTGGGCATCGTTCAACCTGATGACCAACTGCGCGTTTTTCAACGACAGGTAGGCGGGATTGCCGAAAAAGAGGGTTCGTTTGATCATGGTTGCTTATTCTAATTCCAAGTTGGTTTGCGTTGGGAGATAATTGTTCGGATTGGACACGCTTCGACCCAGTTCCTTTTCGGTTTCCTTTCGGGCCACACCTGCCACATTGCCGCCTCTTTTCGCAATTTGTCGGCTTTGCTCAAAAGTCTCCGGGTCTTCTTTTTGGGAAATCTCGGTGGTGACGCGCTCGCCAAGCATGGTGAAAATCAGTTCGAGGTCGTCCATGTGGTCGCGGAGGTTCTGGTTCTTTTTGGTCAAGCCTTTGTATTCCTTGTATTCCGAAGGCGTCATGCCGAAAGTCGCCTTTGAGATTTCCGCCGTCAGGATGGCATAATCTTGTTCGGCGGTGATGCCGCGCCGTTTCCATTCATCGGTCAGGTTTTGGCGAATGGCCATGCCCCGCAAACGCTTGTCGATCCAATCCTTGGGATAGCCTTTCTTCTCATAGAGTTCCTTCATGCGCTCCTGTGCCAGTTCGGGGTTCTCGATTTCGAGCAAACGCTCATAACCCACTTGCGCCAACCACTGTTTGAAAGGCTCAGCCTTGGGCGAGGGTATAGACTGGATGATACGGAATAGGCCTTTGATGTTAGCTGTCTGTACTTTTCGACGTTTACCATCATGGGCTATCATTTCAAGGGGGGTACAAATTGTACCCCAGTTGAGATTTAATGCTTCGTCGCGCGACCGCATTCGTTTGATGTACTGTTTCGGGTCGTTGCTATCTGTCAGTGCCTCAACGACATCATACACGGAGAAATACCATTGCTCTTCTTCATCGTTCCATGCAGAACGGATTTTTTTGTCTTGGAATAGTTTTATGTTGGTCATAACTCTTGCCCGTTAAATTCAATAATATTTCCAAGCCAATCTATTTTGATTTTTACACAATAATTTTGTATTTTCATTGGCTTTGGTTTTTTCTTGTCAATAATATTCATTACAAATTTTTCATCTGGTACAAACTTGATGCAATTGCCAAATGAACTAAACTCTGCGTAATTCAATTCCTGTTTGGGAATCTTTGTGTCTTTATACTTTTTTTCTAATCTCGCCTTTTCTTCTTCAGAAATGTCTTTAGGGATGCTTATCTCTTTTGCATAATTATTGGGAATGAAGAAACAATCTTTCCCTGAGAATTTCACCACTTTATAAATATGTGCGGCAAATTCTTTTTTGTTGGTTTCAGATGACAGCCAATCCTGTAATTCCTTAATACTGAATTTGAGCACCTCATCGTCTTCGTATCGAGGCATATAGACTAAATCGTTTTGCTGCAAATAGAATAAAACTCTGTCAGGTTTCGGCAAAACTTTCCCTTTTTTGTCTTTCTTGTCCATAATACGAATGTTTTCGCATATAATCCGTTTTATTGCATCGATATTTTGCCGCCCTTCTTTGATTTCATTTGTTGCTAATTCTACAGAATCAAACAATGAAGCAATTTCAAATAGTCTTTCTCCGTCTTTTTCCATAACAACAAACATGTAATTATCTCCAGTGACAACTCTTTTCTTTGAATTGTCATCATAGAGTTGTTGCAATTCGCTTTCTTCCGTTTCTTTCTTGCTATACCATACTTTTACCTTATAAACAGGAGGTTTTAATGCAGATTTGTTCTTTCTTTGAAATCTTGATTCATTGAAAGTAATAAGTCCTTCTCCTGTAAACGCTTCTTTCATAGTGTCATATTGTTTTCTATGAGCATCGATTTCATCCTTCAATACGGAATCAACAATTTGAGGAACATCTTTCGCTTTCAATTCCGAAATATGAATGGTCTTTGTGTCCCGTCCATTTGTTTGTCCATAATATGTCTCTTGATGTAATGCGGCACGAATCTTCAATTGTTTCTTTCCGCTTTTATCTTCTTTAATTGATAGTTTATCTTTGGACTTCTGAGACACAATCATTGTTTCAAGGAATTTTCGAACTTCTGAAACAAGATTCTTCATCGGAGCATCAAATTTGCGTGAACTTTCGATCTCTCTCATGATTTCGTCACGCTTTTCTTTGCTAAGTTTGAAAAATGCTTCTTCCAACGACTCCTCGTCATTAACAGGAATGTCATTTTTGTGATTTGCCAATTCTTCTTGGAAATACTTATTCAAATCATTTAAGCGTTTGATATACCTTTCGTTGCTTAATGCTACAACAAGTGCGTCAATTGCATGATGTCTGTGGTCATATCGTTTGCTCCAACCTTTAATCTCGTATACATGTTTGTTTCTGTCTTTGTCAAAATACTTTGAAATCCAATATTCTTTAGGATTGCCATTTTCGTCCAAGTTCCATAATTCCATTTGCTTGAATCGGGGTTCAGTCAATTCCATAAACAGTTTTTTCAGTCCCCAATGGCTTCTTAAATAATCCGTAACTCCACCAGTGGAAGTTTTGACATTTTCGCTACCAACAATTTTTGCTAATTCATCCCTAATTGCAACAGAAATATATTGAGTGTCTTTCAGTTGTCGAGCAACTGGATTTGATGGTATCTTTTCTGCTAAAAGATTCCTTTTCTTTTGTCCATGAAATATTTTATTGACATTGTCAAGATAATCTTTCAAAGAGCATATGCCAATTTTAGAATTCTGTTGAGAGATGTATTCCCATGCTGTTCTATTATCTTTTTCTTCATTTATTGTTGTTTTGCAAACCACTTTATTGGCTAAAGAATCATCAAAGAAACGAGATTTTGGGATAATATGATCTATATCATACAATCTTTCGGGTGAGAATAATTTTGACAATGGAATAGGTTGTAAAGTGTACGGGTCAAGGTAGCGTTGCTCTTCCCAAAGCCTCATTTTTTCAATTTCTTCTTTTGTAGGAGAATTTTCATTCTTATATTTTGGTCTAGATAAAGGTTTCCCATTTTCATCGAAAAGATTTTCTTGTCTACTCCATAATTTGTATAACTCGATGTTTCTATCATTAATATCTTGATTCAGTTCTAACAATTTCTTTTTTATAGACTCGTTGAGTTTTCTGTTTTTATCCTGCCCTTTGAAAATCTTATCCCTTTCTTGCGCACTATTTTTCAGATCCCTAGCAAGTTCCACGCGAATTTCCAGTTCCTCTGGATTCAATTTGAATTGTTTCCAAAGTGCTTTGACAACTTGCATTGTTTCATTGGCAAGTTGTTCAACTATTGGATTCCTCAAGTTTCTTTCAACATACACAATATCATGGTAATTTGTAATTTGCGGCTTCACATTTTCTTTTGTGTGTCTTCCATATACCAAAGAGGCTGCGAAAGCATACATTAAACCACCATGTTCTATTGCTTGGGGATTGTCTTTGACATAATCAACAATATAATCCTGTAATAAAGTCTCGTCTCTTATTTCCCCTGTATCTATCAAATGTTTAATGTTCTCGAAATTGGTTTTTATCTTTTCTGGCAGGTTTTGAGGATTCAACCTCATAATTGGCAGGATGTTTTCAATGGCTTTCTTTGAGATATTTGCGTACTTTCTAACGAATCTCACTTTCTGAGCGAGATTAAGAGCCAATTCAATTTGTTTGTTTTCTTCAATGTTTTCGGGGAGTGCATCAAAAATTGAACGTACTCTTTTGCTATCTTTGTCGTATTCACTTCCTTCATGAACATTATCATATATAGCTTGCCAAATTCTTTCGATGGAAACGTCATCAATTGGAGTATCACCAAAGACTTTTTTTATCGATATTGCCGTGTCACAACCTTTTAGTTTAGCCTTAACATGTAACCCATTTAAAAACTCGGAATTGTCGTTTTTCAGTTCAACTATTTTGGCGACTTCTGCAAATCCCAGTTGCTTCTGTGCTTGTAATTTGTTGTAAATTGATAGTTTTTGCGTATCTGTTAAATAGCGGTTTTTGTACTGTATGACATCTTTCTTTTTCCGTTCATTCCATACATTTTGTTTCGAAGTAATATAAAGGCGGTTGATTTGATCCCAACAACGGAATTCTTGAAACAATGGATGTGAAATTGGAATTACTCTTTCGTCTTTTTCAAACTGACATTTGCTGATAAGTTCTGTTTGGGGTTTTAAAGGTCTTTGATAATAAATCACTTGTTCTTTTAGAATATATTTCAAACCTCTTTTCAAGCCTTCTTCTCTCAGTGCTTTCTGAGAGTCGCTTTGTCCCGGGAAAATGTATTCCACTATCTCTTGAAGGCGGTCTTGTGAACAATTGTTTAAAAAAGGATAGTGTTTGCTTTGCTCTTCCCAAACAGCATCAAACTCTTTGGCATATTGTTGTCTGAGGATAACACGATTTCTGATTTTTGTCCATTTGTTTTTTCGTAATTCCTCTGCAAATAATTGACAAGGAAACAGTTGCCTTTCGTTTAAAACCTTTTCCGTTTCTTCCATTTGCTTTCTCCAGTTTGTTTTCTGAGGAAGTGCAAAAGCTATGTCTTCGCCTTTTTTGGTCCGTTTGATTCTGATTTCAAGTTCTATTTCCGATCCAACTTTTTCATTGAGATTTTGAAGCGTCGTAGTTCCACTTATTTCTTTGTCATCGTCAATGACTATCAAATCAAACAAAGGCAACTCCTTTCCTTTGTCTTTCCCGCCTTTTACTTTAAAAGTCGAATCAGATTGACTAACATCCTTGATGATAAATTTTTGAATACGTGTTTCGTATTTCTTAACATCTTCTTGGTCATCTTCTTTTTTGTTGTTTTTTGTTTCATTGTCTTCATTACCACCGCCAGAGTATCCTCTTAAACGATTATATTGATATAATATGCTACCCAATTCCTTTAATTCTATTTTTTCAAATAGAGCCTTTTCTCTCAATTCATAATGTTGTAGTGAGTCCAATTGTAGAGTTTGCTTCCGTATTGGCAGTAATTCCAGTTTTTGTAATTCATTTGCTTCAGGAAATCCATTTTTAAATTGAAACTGTTCTGGCAACATTTCCAATTTGTTCAAAATGAAAAGCAATTTATTACGCCTCATCTTATAGCGTTTACCCATGCGACGAGCAGAGCGTTTTGCTCGTCTGTCCGCATTTTTAGTTATGGTTGCTCCCTTTTCGTAATCAATTTTGTCGCTACCCATGGGAATAATGCGACTACCCATGCCTTCAATGCTTTGCGGATTACCATTCTCATCCGCGTTCACCACCGCCCAACCAATACTGTTGGTGCCCAAGTCAAGTCCTAATAATTTCTTCATTGTTTTGCGTGTTTGCTGGTTTACAATTAGGCTTCAAAGATACAAAATTTTTCGATTAAATATTTGTCGTATTGAAAAAATCTCTACTTTTGCAGCACAAGTTTTTTGAAGCAATTCACAATAAGGATTATTCCGTTGTGAAAACATCCAAGACGGGGGTTTTTCCCTCGTCTTTTTTTACATGACAGTTGGAAACTAAAAACCTTCCCCAATCCTCACCCGTCGCAAATCCAGCAGATTCGTGGGATTGCTGCCCAAGCCTTTCACGCGCTTGTTCACGAAACGGAGCACCTCGTCATAAAATAACACCACCACGGGCGCGTCTTGCATCATAAGGCTGTCCATCTCGGTGTAATAGCGGGCGCGTTCCTGCAAGTCGTTGCAAAGCAGCGCTTTGTCATACAGCTTGTCGTATTTCGAATTGGAATAATGCGTATAGTTCGGGCCTGCGGGACAGAAATTCGGGGTCGTGAACAGCGAGAGGTAATTCTCCCCGTCGGGATAGTCGGCCACCCACGAGGAGCGGAAAAACTGCAGGCTGCCGCTGGAGCGCATACTGCGCATCGTGGCGGGCGGCATCACCTCCATCTTGCACTGCAGGCCGATTTGCTCCACTTGGCTCTGCACAAACTTCCCGATGTCGGCGTAGTCGGCGACGGTGGTGAGTTGCAGCAGATAGCCCTCCAAATGGTTTTCCGCCACAAGATGCTGGGCGCGTTTCAAGTCATAGCCATAACCGATGGTGCTGCTGTGTCCGGGCAATCCGGCGGGAATCATGCCACCCGTGCCGGGTTCGCCGATGCCGTTGCGGAGGTAACGCAACATCTTCTCGCGGTCGATGCAGAGGCTGACAGCTTGGCGCAACGCTTTTGAGCGGTCTGGACCTAGGCTGTCGTTGGGGTCAATGAAAAAGGAAAAATACTCCGTGTTCAAATAAGGCTCGGTAATCAGCTCGATTTTGTCCTCGTATTTTTGGCGCAGTTGTCCGTCGTAGGTCAAAAGTTCATCCTTGTAGCGCGCATCGATGCCCGACATGAAGTCGAACTTGCCCTTGATGAACTCCAAGAAAGCCACTTGCTTGTCAATCAAGAAACTGACGGAAACGGCATCGATGTAGGGAAGCCTCTCCCCTGCCGCGTCGTGCTCGAAATAGTTGGGGTTTTTGCGGCAAACGAGTTTCACGCCTTCTTTCCAATACTGGAACTTGAACGGCCCCGTCCCCACAGGATGGCTGCGGAAGTCATCGCCGTAATACTCAACGGCTTCGTGCGGCACCACCGAGGCGTAAGTCATGGACAAAATGCCCAAAAACGGCGGGAAAGGCTTGGAAAGCTCGATTTGGAAAGTCGAATCGTCAAGCGCAGTGAAGGCATATTGCTCATCCTCGTGCCTGACGGAAGCGAAAATCCACGCTCCGGGCGAACTCAACTGCTTGTCCACCACGCGGTTGAAGGAATAGACGAAGTCTTCGGCGGTCACGAAACGCGGCTTGCTAAAGCACTCATCCTCATGGAATTGCACATCGTTCCGCAAATGGAAAGTATAGCGCAATCCATCCTCGCTGATGTCCCATGATTTGGCCACCATCGGAACGAGGTTCATGTGGTTATCAAACGCTACAAGACTGTTAAACAATTGGTTACAAGCCCATATATGCGGCAAGTCCTTGGCATAAATCGGGTCGAGGGTGAGGATGCCAGCGCTTTCGTTGTACTTGAAGATGGCCAAACTCTCATCGTCCTCTTGTCGCTGACTGCATCCTGCAGCCAACAAAACCAAAGCCAATACACCCAACCAAACTTTCCGCATTACTTATTCACCTTAAAACCAATCACTTCCGGATGCAAGTTGTGCAGATACTTGTTATAGTCGAGGTCGTTCTTGTCCTGTTCCTTCTCCAAGGCAAGGTCGAGCACCTGCATCATGTTTTCCACATAGTGGAAGTTCAATCCGTTGATGTAATCCTCCTTGATGTCCTTGATATCGTGCTCATTGTCAATGGAAAGGATAAGGTCGGTTACGCCGTTGCGCTTAGCGGCAAGGATTTTTTCCTTCACGCCACCCACGGGCAAAACGCGGCCTCTGAGGGTGATTTCACCTGTCATGGCCAACTGACTCTTCACCTTGCGTTGGGTGAAGGCCGAGGTCAATGCCGTGAGCATGGTGATACCCGCCGAGGGACCGTCCTTGGGCGTGGCACCTTCGGGGATGTGGACGTGCACATTCCAAGCGTCGAAGGCATCGGGGTTGATGTTGAGTTGTGAAGCGTGTGCCTTGATAAACTCAAAAGCGATGGTGGCGGATTCCTTCATCACCTCGCCGAGGTTGCCGGTCAATGACAGATGACCCATGCCGCGACTCAGGCTGACTTCGATGGAGAGGATTTCGCCGCCCACTTGCGTCCATGCCAAACCCGTGGCCACGCCGGGCATGGTATGTTTGATTTCGTCCTCATCATGATGCATCGGAACGCCCAATACTTTGCGCAGGTCTTCAACCTTGATTTTCTTGTCAAACTCCTCACCTACAACAACTTGCTTGGCGCGATAACGCATCAAGTCACCGATGCGGCGCTCCAAGTTGCGCACTCCGGCCTCACGGGTGTAGTCCTCGATGACGCGCATCACCATTTCCTTCGGAATCGTAATTTGCTTGTTGTCGAGGCCATGTTCCTTCATCTGCTTGGGGATGAGGTGGCGCTTGGCGATTTCGTATTTCTCCTCGCGCAGGTAGCCGCTCAAGTCGATGAT
>ONVP01000081.1 GCA_900321315.1 uncultured Bacteroidales bacterium | reverse complement strand
GATCTTGATGAAGGCCGTCAATACCGACAAGGGCATCATCGGCATCGAGGCCAACAAGATGGAAGCCATCGAGTTGCTCGACAAGACCATCAACGAGCACCGCGACCTCTACAAAGGCATTGATGTGCAGCCTTTAAAAACCAAATATCCGCAAGGCGGTGAAAAGCAATTGATTAAGGCCGTTACGGGTCGCGAAGTGCCGTCGGGCAAACTGCCCATCGAGACGGGTTGCGTCGTCGTAAATGTGGCATCGACTTACGCCATTTACGAGGCCGTCCAAAAGAACAAGCCCTTGATTGAGCGTATCGTCACCGTGACGGGCAAGTCGGTCAAGAAGCCAGGCAACTTCCGTGTGCGTTTCGGCACGCCCGCCGACCTCCTCATCGAGGCCGCTGGCGGTCTGCCCGAAGGCATCACCGACGTCATCAACGGCGGCCCGATGATGGGCAAGTCGGTGTCGGTCACCAACTTCCCGTGCATCAAAGGCACTTCCGGCATCCTCCTGATGACCTTGAACGAGGCCCAAGACCGTCGCCAGACCAACTGCATCCGCTGCGGTCGCTGCGCCATGGCCTGCCCGATGGGATTGCAACCGTTCCTACTCCACAAGTTGGCCAAGCAGAACAATTTCGACGAGACGGAAACCAACCACATCATGGACTGCATCGAATGTGGCTCGTGCGAGTTCACCTGCCCCGCCAACATCCCGCTGCTCGACTACATCCGCTACGGCAAGGCCAAGACAGGTGCGATAATTAGGGCGAGGAATCAAAAATAATCGGACTATGGCTTATGGCCTATGACTATGGCCGCTTTATCCGAAGCAAAAACTTCCAACCCTTGGTTTAAGCAGCCATAGTCATCAGCCATCTGCCATCAGCCTAACAACAATTAAACGATTAAACAACCAACATTTCAACAATGAACAAATACACAATATCCGGTTCGCCGCATGTGCACTCGACGGAAAACACGCAGAAAATCATGTACCGTGTGCTTCTCGCCTTGGTTCCTGCCTTGCTTGTGGCGATTTATTATTTCGGCTGGTATGCGCTCAGGCTGACCCTCGTTTCGGTGGCGGCCTGTATGCTGACCGAATGGCTCATCCAGAAATTCCTCATCAAGGGGCCTTTGACCATCAACGACGGCTCTGCCGCTTTGACGGGTTTGCTCCTTGCCTTCAACGTGCCCGCCAACCTTCCCATTTGGATGGCCATTGTGGGTAGCATCGTCGCCATCGGCGTGGGCAAGATGGCCTTTGGCGGTTTGGGCAAAAACCCCTTCAACCCCGCTTTGGTAGGCCGCGTGTTCATGCTTGTGTCGTTCCCGACCGCCATGACCACCTGGCCGAAAGCCGCGCCCATCTTTGAAAAAGGCTTCTTCGCCGATGCCGTCACGGGTCCCACCCCGCTCGGTATCTTGAAAGAAGCTGGCGTTGGCTCTTTGGCCGAAACTGGCGACATGCAGTTTTTGGACATGGTTCTCGGTAACCGTGGCGGTGCTTTCGGTGAAGTTTGTGCCATCGCCTTGTTGCTTGGCGCGATTTACCTCATCGCCCGCAAGGTTATCGACATCGCCACGCCGTTGAGCATCCTGCTCACCGTGTTCGCCTTCACGGGCATTTGCCATTTGGTCAATCCGGCCAACTTCATCGCGCCGTGGTACCATATCGTGTATGGCGGTCTCATCCTCGGTGCTTTCTTCATGGCCACCGACATGGTGACTTCGCCCATGACCTTGAAAGGCAAGCTTTTGTTCGGTTTCGGCATCGGTGTCATTACGGTGGTGATTCGTCTTTGGGGAGCCTATCCCGAGGGCGTTTCCTTCGCCATCCTGATTATGAACGCCTTCACGCCGCTCATCAACAAGGCCTTCAAGCCACAAGTTTTCGGAGTCGTCAAACCTGCTAAAAACTAAACGCCATGGCAAAGAAACCCTCCACCTTAATTAATATGGTCGTCGCCCTGCTCGTCATCACGGCGATTTCGGGCGGCTTGCTCGGCCTCGTCTATGGCATGACCAAAGACACCATCGCCGAGGTTGACCAAAAGAAGAACGCGGCTGCCATCGCCGAAGTGCTTGGCACCGACGAGAACTCAAAACTGGAAACCGTCACCATCGACGATTTGACCTACAACTTGGCTTACGACGCGCAAGGCAACCTGCTCGGTGCCGCCGTGAAGACCTTCTCCAACGCCGGCTTCAGCGGCCGCATCGAACTCATGGTCGGCCTGCTCGCCGACGGCACCATCAACAAGGTTTCGGTGCTTCAGCAAAGCGAAACGCCCGGCTTGGGTGCCAACATGGTGAACCCGAAGTTCAAAGACCAGTTCGACGGCAAGAACCCCGCCTCGTTCAAGCTGAGCGTCACCAAAGACGGCGGCGACGTGGATGCCATCACCGCAGCCACCATCAGCTCGCGCGCCTTCAGTGAGGCCGTGCAATTGGCCTGCGACGGCTTCGAGGCCAACAAAAACCAATTCATGAAAGGAGGACAACAATGAGTAACAACCTGCAAACCTTCACAAGGGGTTTCATCAAGGAGAACCCCATTTTGGTGCTGCTGTTGGGCTGCTGCCCGACTTTGGCCACCACCACCAGCGCCATCAACGGCATGTCGATGGGCTTGGCCACCACCTTCGTCCTCATCATGTCGAACCTGGTGATTTCGCTCCTCAAGGGCTTCATTCCCGACAAGGTGCGTATTCCCTGCTTCATCGTGGTCATCGCCTCGTTTGTGACCATCGTGCAACTCGTCATGCAGGCCTACGTGCCCGACATCTACGAAACCCTCGGTCTGTTCATCCCGTTGATCGTGGTGAACTGCATCGTGCTCGGTCGCGCCGAGGCCTTTGCCTCGAAGAACCCCGTGTGGCCTTCGATTCTCGACGGCACGGGCATGGGTTTGGGCTTCACCTTCGCCCTGACCATCTTGGGCTGCATCCGCGAACTCTTGGGAAGCGGCACCATGTTTGGCCTTCGCATCCTGCCCGAAACGGCCAACATCCTGCTCTTCATCCTGCCTCCGGGAGCGTTCATCTGCCTCGGATTCCTTATCGCTATCGTCAACCAGTTCAGAAAAGAAAGTCACTAAGCCATGAAATACCTCATCATCATCCTTTCGACCATTTTGGTCAATAACGTGATCTTCAGCCAGTTCCTTGGCATTTGTCCCTTCTTGGGCACCTCGAAGAAGACCTCAACCGCAGTGGGTATGAGTGCCGCCGTCATCTTCGTGATGACCTTGGCCACGCTCGTCACATGGCTTGTGAACCAGTACATCCTGATTCCCTTGGGCTTGGACAAGTTCATGCAGACCATTGCCTTCATCCTCATCATCGCCGCCTTGGTGCAGATGGTGGAGATTATCTTGAAGAAAATCAGCCCGTCGCTCTACACCGCCTTGGGCGTGTTCTTGCCGCTGATTACGACCAACTGCGCCGTTTTGGGCGTGGCCTTGACCGTGGTCACCAAGCCGTTCAACTACGGTGGCGTTCCCCATCTGCTGAGCCTTGGCGAGTCGATGGTATATGCCGTGGGCATCGCCTTGGGTTTTGGCTTGGCCTTGGTGCTGTTTGCGGGCATCCGCGAGCACGTCGAGCTGATGGAAGCCCCGAAGGGCATGAAAGGCACTCCGATAGCCCTGATCGTCGCCGGCATCTTGGCCATGGCGTTCATGGGATTTACTGGGGTGGTTTGAGTGTTACGCATGGGTAAGAGCAGGGACTCACGTCGCCTGCTTACCGATGTGCCGTCGCTACGGGACTGAGTTTGAGACATATTCATCGGCGGACGATACATATCGTCCGCCGTCTTTTTTTTAATGAGAAACGAAAAAAATCGAAAAAAGCTTGACAAATTCAAAAATTTAGTATACTTGCCACCGAAAAATCACGTTTCGACCCATGAAACGTTTGACAGACATACCCTACCGTTTCCTCCGAGCCGACAGCGCGAAACCGACGCTCGCCGTTGCCCACCCCCACCAACCATTTGATAATCAATAATTTATATTGTTTTTATAATAATGAAGAGTTTTGTGACAAGACGCATGGACGGCAAGCCCGGCGGCTCGCCACGGAATTCTGCAAAATGGAAAAGAACAAGTTCCTCCTACCTGTTCCCGCAACGGAAAAAATGTATGCCGCTTGCGGGGACTTGACATGAATATGCAACACCTTAATATTAATAAAACCTCAAAATCGGAAACAACAAACAAGTAAAAACACAATTACCATGAACAGAAGATTCTTTTTCGCTATCACTTTGATGGCCTTGGCGACAACGGTCGCCATGGTGTCCTGCAAGAAGGAACCAGAAAAGATCTCGCAAGCCGAGGTCTGCGACCCACAAAACGACGCTGTAGTGCAGCGCATCCTCGACTTCAAATGCAAGGTCGATGAAAGGAAGGAGGCCCATCCATGAAGTACGCCATCATCACCGCTTTGTTCCTTGGCCTTGCCTCGTTCTCGTGGGCGCAACAAGTGCACCACGGCGAAACCTTTGTGTTGAACGAGCCTATCCAACCCACAGGAAACGACGAATATAGTGCTTCGTCATACATCAGCTTGGAGCCTGGCTTTTTCGCAAACCCTGAAGCTGGAACGTCTCTCCTGTTCAGGTTAAGCCATTGGGGCATCCAAGACGTCACCTCCGACGTTTCGGCCTATCCTAACCCCACCCAGAATGTCCTGAACATCGACCTTCTGGGACGACCCATCGTAAGACAGGGACGGATACAAATCATTGATGCCACAGGGCGCGTCTGCATGGAACAGCCTGTCGTCGGCTTTAGCGAGAGACTTGTCCTCGACGTTTCGGGACTCGAACCTGGCCTTTATCTCTATCGCATCAACGGCATAGAGCATGAGCCTCTGAAAGGAAGATTTATCAAAGAATAAAACAACCATTAAAAACATCATACGACAATGAAAACCAAAACTTTTATTTCACGGAAAACGAAATCTTTGGCGACAATGGCGTTTTTGCTTGTCACCGCCCATGCCATGGGCCAGGCCTATTCCTCGGGAGGAGGATCTGAAACGGGCTACAAATCCACATTGGGCACCAACAACACGGCTAGCGGAAACTTTTCGTTGGCTGCCGGTTTGGGAAATCAAGCCACAGGACAAACATCTTTTGCGCTGGGATACTACAGCAAGGCCGACGGGCTAAACTCCGTGGCCATAGGGATGTACACTCACAGCCAGTATCATCACGGCATCACCATCGGAAGAGGGTACAGCAACAACAAGCCGCTGCTCAACAACACAGACGGCATCATGTTTGGAACGGACAGCAACCTCCCCACCCTGTTCATCTCGGAGATGAACGCGAAAAACTACACCGGCAAAGTGGGCATCGGCAATGTGACCGACCCGCAGGCCAAGCTCCACATCAAGGGCGATGCCATTGAGGACGCCGACATTTTGCTTGTTTCGACCGGGGCGAACAAGTCGGCCATCCGCTTCCGCAACGACGACAACAGCATCTCGCTCGAACCCAACAACGTGATGCGCATCAAAGCGCTCACCACATACCTGATGATTGACGCCCCGAAGGTTTGCTTCGGCTCCACGACAACCAGCCTGTCGAACACTAACGACGAAGTGTTTTCCATCAAGGCACCCAAAACGATTGCACAGGAGGCGAACATGATACAGCTTTCCGGAGCCAGCGGAATCGGGCTTTCTTCCGAAAGCATCGCCCTGACGGGCAAGGTCGGCATCAACACGGCGAACACCACCGCTGACTACGCCCTCGCGGTGGATGGGGGGCTGCTGTCAATGGGGCGATTTGAAGTCAACAGCGAAGAAGCCATAGAGATTACCGCAAAAGAAGGAATCCATTACAAACCCATATTGCTACGAGGAAATGTGGGCATCAATACCGACCATGCAGCCAGCGGATATGCATTGTCTGTCAATGGCGGCATCATCGCCGAGAAAGTGATGATAAAATACCATACCGAATGACCCGATTATGTTTTCGAGTCCGGTTACAATCTGATGTCGTTGCAGGATTTGAGAGCTTTTGTGACTCATAACAAGCATTTGCCCGAGGTTCCTTCGGCAGCAGAAATTGAAAACGGACTGGATGTCGGGCAACTCCAAGGCATTTTGCTAAAGAAGATAGAGGAACTGACACTCTACACATTGCAATTGCAAGAGCAAGTGGAACGGCAGCAGGCAGAAATCGAAGAACTTAAAAGCAAAATCAAATGATCGTGAAGGCTTTAAAGGCAGTCGTTTTTATGGTTTGCTGCATCATTATTCCAAATGGTTTGGCACAAAATGCCTCTGTTCGCTACCACTACGATGAATCAGGCAATCGTACAAGACGCAGCCTCATCATTGCGAAAGCCGAACAAGAGGGAAAATGCTTATCGCCCGACAAACTTGACCACGATTCGGCCATGGCTCTCGCCAATGACGATGTTTCGGGGATTTCGGTGTATCCAAATCCGACTGCTGACAAATTCACGGTTGAACTTCCAGAGCCAACAGGAAATGCCCGTCATGTCGCCTTGTATGACATGACGGGCATTCTCGTGGAAGTTTCTGAAAAACGGCGCTTCAACCGTATATGGAATAGTGAAAGAAACAGACAACTCCTATCGCTTCAAATGGCGTTTCTCCAACCAAGAAATCACACATACAAAGCCGACCGACCAAGTGTTTACCGGTGATTTCAATGGTGACGGCATGACGGACATATTGAAATATAATAAAATCAGCAACAACAACAGCATTTGGAATATTCACTACTCCAAAGGTGTGCAGTTCAGCCAAGGCTTTCGTGCCATCGATCTAGATTATACAAAACTTCCAGAATATAAGCTATACAGCCATTCGTTGAGGAAAGTGATTGCATATCCCAATTTGCCTCAAGGTAAAAGTTACGGCATTTGCCCTGCCGATTTTGACGGCGACGGTGTTACCGACATCGCTACCCTATACTATACAGGTGCCTATTCGTACATCGATATTTATTTCAGGTTCAGACCCAAACAGGACAATCCAAATGAATGTAAAGCCCAATCCACATTCTATAGCGGTTCGTATAATGGCAGCTATGGGCCTCATGGCGGAAATGCTTATTACTTTGGCTGCCACAGCCAGTATCTCCACATCGGGACTTTCACAAAAAAGGAGAACACCTCTTTCCTTTGCCTTGAATACAGAGAAAGTGATTTGCATCATCATGAAAGACGCCCTGGCGTGTTCACGTTTAAGTCGGCACGCGACCTGAACAACATGAAGTCAATAACAGACGGCTTGGGCAACAAGCGGGACTTGAGCTATACATGGCAGATGCAGCCCTATCAGAAATTCCAACACGGAGTGGTGAGGTTGGCCGTGCCTATGCACGTCTTGGATTGCCATATAGACACCATGATGTCGGGAAAGCCCAAGCAAGTTCGCTATGGCTATCATGACTTGTGCTACCACAAAGACGGACACGGCTTCCTCGGCTATAGAAGAACCGTCAGGACGGATGTTGAGAACGGGGAAAAGGTAGGCCAAACCGTGTCGTGCGCCTCGTTGGAGCCTATGAACGAGTATGCCATGTTGCTGCCGTCAAACGACTCCGTCTTCGTTTATCCCGATGGAAACAAAGTACTTTCCAACACGACTCGATACACTTTCAGGCGGGCTTTTGAATCGTTTTCAGAGGGATATAAGGCTGGATGTCCGGCCTTGGTCAAAAAGCAGACGAAGCATTTCAACATTGACGACGGCGGCTCCTTCCTGTATAGGGAAATAAAGGAATACTCCTATAATTTCTATGCCAATGTCGATATATTCAATTATTCCCTTTATTCCTTTGCCTATGCTTGCGACACGACAAGAACGGGCATCAGTGCCAATTATGTAAGCCAAGTTGCCGATTGCGAGTTCCGCACGACAGAAAGTGTCGTGTACTCCCAAAACGACCATTTCAAATGGATTGTGAACAGGCCCGAGCAAAGAACCGTCGTGCAATCGATGGCGAACAAGCCCGACATTGTCAAGACCACGGTCATCGAATATGAACCCGACAGCCCTTATCTGCCGAAACGAATCACCGAGATACCCGACACGGCAGACTCACAAGACCCGCTCACGCTGCAAACGGACTACGAATACTACGAAAACGGCAACCTGAAAAAGGAAACGACGAGTGCCCCTTACGGCCAACTTGGCGAAAGGACAAGAAGCACCACTTATGAATACGGCCCCGGATTGCAACAGCGTTTGCTGACCAAGGAAACCCTGAAAGGCGGAACGCACGAATACGAAACCTCATACGACTATGACTTGAACGACAATTTAATCTCCATGACCGACTGCAACGGCTTGATTACCCAACACGACGAGGACGCGCTCGGAATCACCCAAACCACAACCCTTGCCGACAGCACGGTGGCCTGCCAAGCCTTGCGATGGGCCAAAAATGCCGACTACGCTCCCGAAGGGGCTTCGTATTACCGTTGGGAAAGAAAGACGGGACAACCAAAAAGCCTTGTGTTCTATCACAGGAGCGGCCTCGAACTGAGGCAAGTCTCCTTCGGACTGAGGGGCGAGCCTGTTTTCATCGATAAAGCCTATGACGACAGGGACAGGCTCCTTTCGGTAACAGCCCCGTACAAGGAAGGGGAAACGCCGCAACATACCGTCTTTGAATACGACAACATCAACCGAATCACTGCACAGACCACGCCCGACGGCACACGGACGGAATACCACCATGACGGCCTTTCCACCACCACCGACATCGTGCCCACGGAAGGCATAGCCACAAGTTCGACCATCACGAAGAACCCTGCCGGCTGGACAAAAAGCAGCACCGATGCCAGCAACGTTACCATAAACTTCGACTACTACGCCGACGGCACACTTGCCTCCTCGCAAGTCGGCAATAACGCGGCATCGCGAATCGAGATGCAATACGACCATTGGGGAAACCGAAGCCAACTGTCGGACCCCGACTATGGCACCATCCACACCGTTCATAACGCATACGGCCTATTGGTAAGAGAAGAAACGCCGAAACACGACATCACCAAATACGACTACGACTACATCGGCCGTTTGATTGTCGTTGAGGACACGGGCGAAGGCACAACCACACACTACGACTACGACGAGTCGCACGGACGGAAAGGAACGCTGAAAAGAATCAGGCATGGCGACCAAACCATCAGATACAAATACGACGATTTCCTCCGCGTCAAGAATACCATCGAAACATGGAACGGGATTGATTACGACACCGAGCTTGGCTACGACAGGGCCTCAAGGGTGTGCAGCATACGCTATCCATCGGGCTACACCGCGCTGTTCGATTACACCCCTTCTGGCCACGCGCACAAGATTACCGACGCTGCCGGCAACCTGCTTTGGCAGCTCGACGACAT
>ONVP01000037.1 GCA_900321315.1 uncultured Bacteroidales bacterium | reverse complement strand
GCCTCGATTTCGACTGCAGGAATTGCCTCATGTATGTATGTTCTACCTCGTCCTAAGGCGCAAGTCAACTTCCCCAATTGTCCCTGTCCAGACTCCTATAATTAATGGCTTCTGCCAGATGTCCCGTCTGGATCGTTTCGCTGCCGTCGAGGTCGGCGATGGTGCGCGAAACCTTGAGGATGCGGTCGTAGGCGCGTGCCGAGAGGCCGAGGCGGTTCATGGCGGTTTTCAGGATGTCGCGGCAAGGCTCGTCCAAGTCGCAGTATTTTTGTATGAGATGCGGGGTCATCTGCGCGTTGGCGTGGATGGTCGGGAAGTGGGCGTAACGCTTTTCTTGGACTTCTCTCGCCTTGATGACCCGCTCGCGCACCGCCGCGCTCGACTCGCCGCCCTGCTTCTTTGACAAATCGTTATAGGCCACGGGCACAACCTCCACGTGCAAGTCGATGCGGTCCATCAGCGGGCCGCTGATGCGGTTGAGGTACTGCTGTACCATGCCAGGCTTGCAGGTGCATTCCTTGTCGGGATGGTTGTAGTAGCCGCAGGGACAAGGGTTCATCGCGGCCACCATCATGAAACTGGCCGGAAAATCGACCGTCATCTTGGCTCGCGAGATGGTTACAACGCGGTCTTCCATCGGTTGGCGCATTACTTCAAGCACGGTGCGCTTGAACTCGGGCAACTCGTCGAGGAAAAGCACGCCATTATGGGCCAACGAAATCTCACCTGGCTGCGGATAGGTGCCGCCGCCCACCAGTCCCGCATCGCTGATGGTGTGGTGCGGGCTGCGGAAAGGTCTTGTCCTGACCAACGAGGCATTACGCCCGACCAATCCGGCCACGGAGTGGATTTTTGTTGTTTCCAAGGCTTCGGCCATCGTCAAGGGCGGCAGAATGGTGGGCATCCGCTTGGCGAGCATGGTCTTTCCGCTTCCAGGAGGCCCGATGAGGATGACATTGTGACCTCCCGCTGCAGCAATCTCCAAGGCACGCTTGATGTTCTCCTGTCCTTTCACGTCGCTGAAGTCGAACTCGTAAAAGGCTTCTTGGGCAAAATCGACGCTGTCGATTGCGACAGGTTTCATGGTGTTGTCGCCATTGAGGATGGCCACCACTTCCGACAAGGTCTCCACGCCATACACCTCCAAGCCTTCCACCACGGCGGCCTCGCGTGCGTTGGCCTTCGGGACGATGAGGCCGTGAAAACCTTCCTGTTTGGCCTTGATGGCGATGGGCAGCGTGCCTTTGATGGGGTTGAGCGTGCCGTCCAAGGAAAGCTCGCCCATGATGACAAACTGCTCTAACCGGTCGGCGTTGATTTGCTCCGAGGCGGCCAAAATGCCTATGGCAATGGGCAGGTCGTAGGCCGAGCCTTCCTTGCGGATGTCGGCGGGCGCCATGTTAATGACGACCTTCTTGTGGGGATAATAATAGCCGAGGTTGCCGATGGCAGCCTCAATGCGCTGCTGGCTCTCCTTGACTGCGCTGTCGGGCAGGCCGACCAGATAGAAATTGATGCCTCTGTCGATGTTCACCTCTATGGTGACCGTGATGGCGTCGATGCCGAAAAGGGCACATCCGAATGTTTTTACTAACATGATTGTGGGAGTTTAGGGAGTTGTTTTCTTCTGTTTTTCGTGTTTTTCTCAAAATACAATGGATCTCGTATTTTAATTTTGCAGGCAGAAATCAATAGGGGAACAGTCCGTTGTCGTCCAAAATTTGGTGATGACCATTCGAGCGAGCCAGCCTGTCGATTTCTTTTTTTATACCTCTATCGCTGTTATGCAATACCGCACCTTCTCGCCTGTCCGCTTTACGCCTACCATCATTTTCACAAGACCAATGCCTATCAACTCGTGGTGCATCTCCAGCATATAGGCAAATGGCCTCTCTTTCTTTAATATCCTCTTTCGTGTTTCCCATCGGAATGTGAATGGTTTTGTTGTCTTTTGTATCCATAGAAATAGTTTTTATTAGTTTCACGCTGCAAAGAAACAAAACCTGTCAAGACTAAGCCGTTGATTAAACGTTTGTTGTCGAATGTAAACGTTTGTTGTCGTTTGCTGTCGGTTTTATCATTGAAAACCAACAACATAACAATACTATACTAACTCATGTGTCAGCCCCAGCCATACTATTTCTTGGGCTTGTAGCCTGAATCTTGGAATATGTCCTGCAAGTCTTTCCGCCGCATGAGTTGCTTCAGGTCGAAATCATCATGTGTGGAGGCGTATGCGCGAATGATGTTGAGGCCGAAAAACTCGCCGAGGCGCGCGGGCGCGTCGTGGCTGTAGGCTTGCGTGAACGGGCCATCGCCGAAAAACATCATGTAGGCATCCAAGCCTGCATCGTAAAGACGTTTGCTGCCCACCATGTCGGCCCAAACCTGCCCCTCGTTTGCCACCGCCCAACGCCATTGCTCCGTGGTATAACCCAGCAAAACACTGTCGGGCAAGGCAGGGCACATCGCCTCGACAAAGAAGTATTGCCTGCCGCAATGCATCATCTCGTCAATCACTTGACCCTGCTTGCGCCATTCATGCAAATAGTTAATATACAATGCTTTGGCAACATCTTTCGCCAAAGTCGCGACAAGGGTTCGCGCCGAAATGTACTTCGGCATCCCGATTAGGTCATACACCTCGTCGCCGTTGAGATACCAGTCCAAGGAAATCACCAACTGCCCGTCAATGACTTGGACAGACGGCTCGTCGGGATGAATGCCCGTGATGCAGGTAAAGGCCTTCGTGGGCAACGGAATTTCAGGGTAATAGAAACGGAAATGCGCCAACACATCCTCCACCATCGGCTCCACTTGGCTCAGGTCGGGAAAGGCGGTTTTAACCTTATCGTAAAGGCTGAGGCTGAACGGGGCGGTAGCGAAGTCCTTGAGGTATTTCACCGCATCAAGGTCGTTGAGGTCGCCGCTGAGAAACACGCGGTAGCGGTCTTGTATGCGCATCAGTTCCTGCTGAAAATCAGCCGTGTCGAGGTTGAAGAGCACGTCCTCGTAGCGGTCGAAAGCAAGGTCGCAAGGCTCGGTTTTCACATCAAGCTTGGCCTTGTAGGCCGGTTGTTTGTCTTGGCATGAAGCCGCAACGATGAGCAGAAGCATGGCAAAGACTCCTTTCATCGTGTTGCTTTTGCGCGGAAACTGGCATCGTTTGACGGCAGATGTCATGCACCTATTAATTAATAGGCCGCTAACCTCTTTTTCGGTACTTGCTCTCATGTCGAAATATTTTTCGGCAAAAATAAGAAAATATTTCTATTTTTGCAGCCTCTAAATCAAACGACCATGCAACAGCCCATTCCTGCCTCGCAGCTCGTGCTGAACAACGAGGGCGCGATTTACCACCTCAACCTTCATCCCGACCAGTTGGCTGACGATGTCATTTTGGTTGGCGACCCTGGGCGCGTCGACATGATTGCCGCCTATTTCGACAAAATCGAAGTGCGACGCCAAAACCGTGAAATGGTGACTCGCACAGGCTGGTTCCACGGCAAGCGCATCACCGTGCTTTCAACCGGCATGGGCACCGACAACCTTGACATCGTGATGAACGAACTCGACGCTTTGGCCAACATCGACCTGAAGACAAGGATGCCCAAGGCCGAGCACCGAGCCTTGAACCTCATCCGCATCGGCACCTGCGGCGCATTGCAACCCGAAATCGGGGTGGAAGATACCTACATCGCCACGCGCTACGCCATCGGCCTCGACGGCTTGCTCTACTTTTACGAGAAACACAACGCGGTGAACGAAACCGCCATGCGCGATGCCTTCATCGAGCAGATGGACTATCCGAGAGTGCTGCCCTTGCCCTATGTCGTGGAAGGCTCGAAGGAACTCTTCGACCGCCTTGCCGAAGGCTACATACAAGGCGTGACCGCCACGGCACCCGGTTTCTACGGCCCGCAAGGCCGCACCCTGAGGATGCACCTCGCCCATCCCGAGCACAACCGCAAGATTGAAGCCTTCAACTACCAAGGCTGGCGCGTGTGCAACTTCGAGATGGAATCATCGGCACTATACGGACTCGGCAAGATGATGGGACACAACTGCCTCACCATCTGCGTGGCCATTGCCAACCGCGTCACCGAGAAATTCGCCGCCGACTACCATCCATACGTGAAAAAACTCACCGAAAACACGCTCGAGAGGCTCGCCGAAAAGTGATTTTCGTGCAAAAAGCGATTATTTTCAGGAAAAAGCACCTCCGTATGGAAAAATTTGCTTATTTTTGCCGCTTGTTTGTGTTAGAAAAAAAGTGAACAACAATTTACCAACAAGAAAATGAAGAAATTCTTTATCACAGCATTTGCGTTATTGGTAGTCGCCTCTAACGCCATGGCCGACGGGCATGTGGACTCAGTGCGTTACATGACCACCAAATTCTGGCAAAACTGGTTTGTCACCGCCGACGGCTCCGTGAACTGGTGGCGCGGTTCGGACAGGAATCCCAATGGAAACTACACAGCAGTGCAATGGAACAAGCCCTCGTATGGCTTCAGCCTCAACGCCGGCAAGTGGATCAACCACAAGTTCGGCATCAGGCTCACCTACGACGTGAACCAAGGCAAGAGCTACATCAACGGGCTGCATGTGAACCGTCCGATTCTCAACCACTTGTTCTATGGCACCTTCGAATACGACGAAAACTATGGCAACAATGGAATTTGCGTCTATACGCCAGGCGAGAAAGACTTCTCCACCGAGAACGGCGCAGACGAGAACGGCTACTACAGAACCCACTTCTGGTATCACAACTCGCACATGGACGTGTTCTTCAGCCCCATCGACATTTTCCAAGGATACTACAATCCTTACCGCCTCTACACGCCCGTCTTCTACGTCGGTATGGGCGCTGCCTGCGTTAGCCGCGACATCCTCATCAACCCTGATGTCATCAACAACTACAAGGAAGGCAAGCCCGAATCCGAAGGCGGCCACGGCGGCAATGATTTCTACCAGCAAGGCGTGAACTTCGAATTGTCGTTCAATTTCGGCATGATGAACAACTTCCGCATCAGCGACCATCTCGATGTCCATTTCGATTTCAAAGGCTCGCTGCAACGCTGGAACATCGACTCGTGGTTCTACGAGTATCTGGCCAACTATGATGGTGCGACTTTCTTTGTGGCCAACCGCCCGTTGCGCACCGATGCCAACATTTCCTTCGGAGCAGGCTTCACCTACTACTTCAGCCGCATCTACGAGTTGCCCGTCAATTGCTGCGAGGAGATGAACGAGTTCAAGAAGCGGCTCAACATGTTCGTCAACGCTCCCATAGAACCCGACACTGTCTTCAAGTTCGTGCATTGGCAATCGGACGAGATGATCAGCTGGCCTTTCTCCATCTTCTTCAACCGCGACAGCTACCAGCTCATGTCGGGCCGCGACTTGGTCAACCTTCGCGAGCTTGCCAACATCGCCTTGGAATACGGCTACAAGATTCGCCTCAGAGGTTCGTGCGACAGTGCCACCGCCTCATCGTCCTACAACCAAACCCTGTCGGAAAACCGCTGCCGCAGAGTGATGACCGAACTGCTGGAAATGGGTGTCCCCGAAAACCAAATCATCCTCATGCCCGTTGGCGGTGTCAGGCACCTCGACCCGACGGAATACGACCGTCGCGTGCTGGTTGAGTTGGTCAAAGTGCTCTAAGCAAACAAGTATAATGAACCTTTCATTTGTTGTGATAAGGAAAAGGCCTGGCGAACTGCCGGGCCTTTCCTGTTGTGCTTCCGACACAAAACCTATCAGAACATCACGCCTGCATCGATGCCGATGTAGTTGACTTTCATGTTGCTGCCCGTGCGCCGTTGCATCTCGCTGGTGAACATGTTCGACAAGGCGTGGCGAAACGAGAGTTGGGCAAACACGCTGTAGTCGGAACTGAAGGCATACTCGGCACCCAAGCCAAAGCGCAGCGCGGCCTGAAGCATACGGTGCTGGTTGGTCTTGTCGACATACTTCGTGTCGGCATGGTCGATGCCGTAGAAGGTGAACTCGTCCTTGGCACGGGCACTAAGGTTGAAACCCAGCCCGGCACCCACTTCGGCGAAGCCCGTCAGGTCGTCGACAATCTCCGTCCGAGCCTTCAGCTTCAGCGGGATTTCGAGGTATGACGCAGAGGTGCGGCGGTCGATTGCGACGACGGAATACTCCAGGAAGTTCTCCATCCGCCTGTAGTCATCGAGGCGGAGTTTCAGTCGTACCCAGTTGTATTCCAAGCCAGACGAAACGGCGAGGATGCCAGAGAGATGATAGTCGGCAACGAGGCCCATGCCAAGGCCCAAGGCCACGCCCTTGTTTTGGCACGTGGTGGCATCGGCACCGGCCCAGTTGAACGTGGGGCCAGCCTTGATTCCGAAAGAAAACGTTTCCGACTGCGCGTCGGCATGGGCCATAAAAGCCGCTAAAAGACTGATTGTCAGCAAAATCTTTTTCATATCGAATAAATTTAGACCCACAAAGGTAGTTTATTTTGCCGACATTTTCCCGAAAATCCAAAAATGATTCTTACTTTTGCCCTCAATTCAACCAAACAATCATCAAAACAAAACTCAAATGAAAAAAGCATTCGTAATGATGGCCGCCTTGCTGATGATGGGCAGCGCGGCGTTTGCGGGCGGCGGCTTCGACATCGCCATCGGCCCGAAGATTGGTTACCAAACCGCCAAGTTGTCGTATGACAGAGCCACCATCAAGTCCGATTTCTCGAACCACTTCACCGCCGGCCTTTTCGGGCGCGTCACGTTTGGCAGGGTTTATGTGCAGCCCGAGGCGCTGTGGTTCAAGACCTCCAACGTGTTCAGCACGAGCCTGACGGAAACGGGAAACGGCATCTGGGCCGACATCCCGACCGGCGCCAACGTGAACCTCACGCTCAACGCCACGAACATCCAAGTGCCCGTCTTGGTCGGCCTTAGACTGCTCGACCTCGACTTGATTTGCCTGCGCGCTCAAGTGGGTCCCACGGCCAACTTCGTCATCCAGTCGAAAACGCTGGTCGACTATACCATAGACGGCAACGCGAGCAAGCTCGACAACGTTCCCAGCAATGAGAGCTTCGACCCCAAGACCATCACATGGGGCCTGCAAGCCGGCGTTGGCGTGGACTTGCTCAAAAGAATCACGCTCGACATCAACTACAACTTCGGCTTGAGCAAGGTGTTCAACACATTGAACGACACTGCCATCGGCGAGGCCTTCGACTTCGGCAACGCCGACGACACCAAGCAAAACCTGTTCATGGTGACCGTGGGCCTCAAGCTGCTTTGATTTTCCAAGGCTTGCAGCATCCACAAAAAAAGAGAGCGGCCGTGGTCGCTCTCTTTTGTAATGATGGTATCAATCAGATTTAGAAGAGGATGCCCACTTCTATACCGATGCGGTTTTGAAGGACGTTATGTTCCAAATCGCGTTCGCCCAAATTCTTGTCACCGTTATAATACTTACGATAGTTGGAGGTGATTCCCATTGCGCCACTGCTAATGTTGTTCAAGAAATCATGAGAGAAGTAGATGCCAGCGAAAACACGTGTCGTCTCCAACAAGGAATACTCTGCTCCAGCACCGATACGCAATGAAGCGTGGAAAGGATTGTACTCACCTTTTGTAGCTCTGTAATCATTGTCAACAAGGTTGCCCAAAGTAAAAGAATCCATTACCTTTACGCGTTGTGTGTAGCCAAAAGCACCTCCCACTTGTGCATAAGCACGAAGGGGCAGATTGCCAAGCTCTGGGGTAGCCATCTTCAACATCAACGGGATTTCATAGATTGTGGTCTTGAATTGTCTTTCGACAGTACCCAACTGATAATCCGCGATGGTGTCAATAGTGCTGATGTTACGCTTGTCATCATACTTGTATTTACCACCAAGGAAATCAACATTGACACCCGTTACAATGGCATAGTTCTCAGCAAAATAGTACTCAGCCACTACACCAAGATCAAAGCCACCCTTAGTACCATTGTTTACAGCAGAACCTGTTTTTGATCCAGTCCAATCAAAGTTAGGACCCATTCTGAAACCAAAGGAGAACCCTTTGTACTGTGCTGATGCGCTCAGCGAGAGAGCCAAAAGCAAGCTGGCAAATAAAACGTTTTTTTTCATTTTGTAGTTGTTTTAAGTTTAACATTAAATGCGCTGCAAAGTTACGGCATTTTTTTGATATGTCAAGAAAAACTATTCAAAAACGCTGGTTTTCAAGTGCTATTCTTTCGGCTTGTTGAATCCCGATCGGATGAAAGTGCGGTTGAGCCGCGCGATGTGCGCCGCCGAAACGTGCTTGGGGCAAACGGCTTGGCAGGCGTAGGTGTTGGTGCAGTTGCCGAAGCCTAGTTCGTCCATTTTGGCCACCATGGCGCGGGCACGGCGCTCGTTTTCCACCTTGCCTTGGGGCAGCAGCGCGAGTTGCGACACCTTGGCCGCCACAAAGAGCATCGCGCTGGCGTTTTTGCAGGCCGCCACGCAGGCGCCACAGCCGATGCATGAGGCCGCATCCATGGCCATGTCGGCATCTTCCTTTGGAATCGGGATGGCGTTGCCGTCAGGAATGCCGCCCGTGTGCACCGACACATAGCCGCCAGCCTGAATGATTTGGTCGAAGGCCGAGCGATCGACGGTCAAGTCCTTGATGACGGGGAAGGCCATGGCGCGAAACGGCTCCACGGTAATCGTTGCGCCGTCCTTGAAATTGCGCATGTAGAGCTGGCATGTGGTGGTTCCTTCGCCTTTGCCATGAGGCCGTCCATTAATGAACAAACTGCAAGCACCGCAGATGCCCTCGCGGCAGTCGTGGTCGAAGAAGACTGGGTCGCCGCCTTCCAAAACGATGCGCTCGTTCAGCACGTCGAGCATTTCGAGGAACGACATATCAGGCTCGATGTCGGCAATCTTGTAGTCCACAAACGCGCCCTTGGCCGAACGATTGGCCTGACGCCATATTTTCAGGGTAAATTCCATAGTTTTCGCAATAACATAATGACTTTGGGAGGGCAAAAGTAGCGATTTTTGGCTCGTTTTTTCAGTAACAGCCAAAAAAAAAACATTTTTTTGAAAACCATAAGGAAAAAAAACCTAATTTTGCAGCGATTTTGGAGTTCGAATCAGAATAAACAATTCATAAACAACAAAAAATCAAAACGAAATGAAAAAATTTTTCATCACAGTATGTGCGGTCCTTATGGCTTCCACCGCGGTTTTTGCAGGAAACCAACCCGAATCTAATCGTTACATTGCCTCCAAGTGGGGACAGAACTGGTTCATCGGTGCTCGTGGCGGCATCAACTATTGGGCTGGCAAGGGTGGCGTTCAAGGCAGCACTCCCAACTTTGGCGGCGGCCTCTACCTCGGTCACTGGGTCAACCACTATGTGGGTCTGAGACTTAACTACGACCTTCACCAAAACCAAAATGTTGACGGCGAGTTCTTCTACCACAACCTGTTCGGCAATGTCATGTTCAGCCCCATCGACATGTTCAAAGGCGAGTATGACGAGAACAGAGTTTACACTCCCATCATTTATGCTGGTGCTGGTGGTGTGATGAACTCGGGCAGCAAGCTGTTCGCGAGTCCTTTTGGCAGAGTGAACCGCGAGATGGTTGGCGTAGCTGGTTTGATGAACGTGTTCAAACTCAGCAGAATCGTTGACCTCCACATCGACTTCCAAATTGCCACTCAAAGATGGTCCATCGACCAGAAACTTTACGCAACGCCCATCCTCCACAACGAGTATTCGGCACAGATTGGCCTGACCTTCAACCTTGGTGGCAGAAGCTATGAAAGACCTTACAACTGCGACGAGGCTTTGCGCCAGAACGAAGAGCTGATTCGCCAACTCAGAGAAGAAAACGAAGAACTCCGCAACCGTCCTGCCGTGGTCGCACAAAAGCCTTGCGACACCATCGTGAAGTTCGTCAACGTGGAAGGTGAAGACCAACTCATCAGCACTCCTTTCTCCATCTTCTTCACCAAGGGTTCCTACGAGATCACCTCGAAGCGCGACCTCATCAACCTCGGCGAAATGGTCAAGTCGGCCAAGGCTGGCGACTACAGAATCCGCCTGAGAGGCACTTGCGACAACGGTACTGGCTCGAAGGAAATCAACCAAAGACTTGCCGAAAACCGCTGCCGTAGGGTTAAGGAAGAGTTGGTGAAACTTGGTATGCCTGAGAACAGAATCGTCGTCGATGTTGCTGGTGGCGTGAGCGAACTCGCCCCGCCCGCGGAACTCGACCGCCGCGTGTTCGTTGAGCTGATCAAGTAATCAACAAATCAAGCAAACAAAAATCCGACTCGTTTACGGGTCGGATTTTTTTTGTGTACAAGAAGATTTTGATTATTTGTAATTGCGCTGTTTCAGTTCGATGGCTTGGAAGTCAAGCGTTTCTTTGTGGAGAACAGGTTCACTGCCGTCTTTCCATTCGTAGGCCGCCACAAAATTGAAACGATCGTCGTCGCGAAGCGCCTCGCCGTCGGCGGTTTGGTGCTCAACACGGAAATGCCCGCCACACGACTCCTCGCGCTGCAAGGCATCACGCGCCATCAGCTCGCCCAACTCCATGAAGTCGGCAACGCGCAAAGCTTTTTCCAGCTCCACATTTACGCCGAAAGTGTTGGGTATTAATACGTTTTGGTGAAATTCTTTCCTCAAGTCCGAAATCAAGCCGATGGCTTTCATTAATCCGTCCTTTTCACGCGCCATGCCCACGTATTCCCACATGACATGACCCAAACGGCGATGGAATGAATCCACCGTTTCCTTGCCTTTTACGCCCAGCAATGCGTTGATTTCGTCCCTCACAGCCTTTTCGGCAGCCTCAAACTCAGCACTTTCGATACTGATGTGCGGCTCGCGGATTTGGTCGGAGAGGTAGTTCTGCAAGGTGTAAGGCAGGATGAAATAGCCGTCGGCCAAGCCTTGCATTAATGCCGAGGCGCCGAGGCGGTTGGCGCCGTGGTCGCTGAAGTTGGCTTCGCCCGCCACAAACAGACCCGGCACGGTGGACTGCAACTCGTAGTCCACCCAAAGGCCGCCCATCGTGTAGTGCACGGCGGGATAGATCATCATCGGGGTTTCGTAAGGATTTTGCGCCACAATGTTTTGGTACATCTCGAAAAGGTTGCCGTAGCGCGCCTCCACCACTTTCGGACCGAGGCGGTTGATGGCGTCGGCAAAGTCGAGATAGACGGCAAGCCCAGCGTTGTTCACGCCAAATCCTGCATCGCAGCGTTCCTTGGCGGCACGCGAAGCCACATCGCGCGGCACGAGGTTGCCGAAAGCGGGATAGCGGCGTTCAAGGTAATAGTCGCGGTCGGCATCGGGAATGTCGGCGGGTCGGAGCTCGCCCTTGCGGATGCGCTCCACGTCTTCTTTTTTCTTCGGCACCCAGATGCGCCCGTCGTTGCGAAGGCTCTCGCTCATCAGCGTCAGTTTCGACTGGAAGTCGCCGTGCACGGGGATGCAGGTCGGATGGATTTGCGTGAAGCAAGGATTGGCGAAGAACGCGCCTTTCTTGTGGCATCGCCATGCCGCCGAGCCGTTGGAGGCCATCGCATTGGTGCTCAGGAAGAACACGTTGCCATAGCCGCCCGTGGCCAGCACCACGGCATGAGCCGCATGACGCTCAATGTCGCCGGTTTCCAGATTTCGGGCGATGATGCCACGTGCGCGGCCATCAACTATCACCAAATCAAGCATTTCGCGGCGGGTGAAGAGTTTCACCGTACCTTTATTAATCTCCTTGCTCAGGGCACCGTAGGCACCGAGCAACAGTTGCTGTCCCGTTTGGCCTTTGGCGTAGAACGTGCGCGACACCTGCGCTCCGCCGAAGCTGCGGTTGGCCAACATTCCGGCATAGTCGCGGGCGAAGGGAACGCCTTGCGCCACACATTGGTCGATGATGCTGTTGCTGATTTCGGCGAGGCGATACACGTTGGCTTCGCGGGCGCGGTAGTCGCCGCCTTTGACGGTGTCTTCAAACAGGCGGCGGACGCTGTCGCCGTCGTTTTGGTAGTTCTTGGCCGCATTGATGCCGCCTTGTGCCGCGATGCTATGCGCCCTGCGCGGGCTGTCCTGGATGCAGAACACCTTCACGTTGAAGCCCAACTCGCCGAGCGAGGCCGCCGCCGAAGCACCCGCCAAGCCAGTGCCTACCACGATGATGTCCAAACGGCGCTTGTTGGCCGGATTGACGAGGCGTTGCGTGTCTTTATAGTTCGTCCACTTTTCGGCAATGGAGCCTTGTGGAACCTTGGATTGCAGTTTCTCTTCCATATCACAAACGGGGATAAATCAACCAATAATAAACGACGACCGAAACGAAGAGCAGCACGATGAACGTGGACACCACGTAGGCAATCACCTGCCCGCGCCGCTGCCAACGCTCGTTGTTCCAGCCCATCGACTGGAACATGCTCCACACGCCGTGCGAAAGGTGGAACCACAGCACGACGAGCCAAATCAGATACATGATACTGAAGTAGTTGTGCGAAAACACGAAGCGGATTTGCTCCATGCCGTTCACGGGTTCGCGCCCCATGATTTCGGCGAATTGCATCTTGAACCAGAAGTCGTAGAGGTGCATGGCGATGCCAAACAGGATGAAGAACCCGAGCGCGAGCATGTTTTGCGACGACCACTCCACCCCTTTCGGGCGTTGGGTTCGGCGGTAGCGCACACGTCCTCGCGCCAACAAGTTCTCCGCCGTGAGCAGGATGCCGCAAAGCACATGGATGCCCATCAGTCCGGCCAAACCCAAGGTGCCGACGATGGCATACCAATTGGCTCCGAGGAAGTTGCAGATGGCGTCGTAGGACTCGGGCGAAAGGATGGAAACGAAGTTCATCGCGCCGTGAAACAAGAGGAACAGCACGAAGCCCGCTCCCGAAACGGCCATGATGACCTTGCCAAAGACTGACGAAAATAGAGGTTTGTATTTCATGGGATTGTGATTTGGCGGCAAAGTTAGGGAATTTTCGTAATCATTTTCTCCAATCGCGCATACCAATCTTCGCCGAACTTGCGAATCATCGGGCCTTTGAGGAACTTCCACAGCGGGATGCCCTCTTTTTCGCCCTTGCGCTTGGCGGGCACACACACGCTCCATTCGTGGTACAAAATGTGCGTGAAACCGTCTTTTTCCACCAAACGGATGGGGTAAAGATGGCACGAAATCGGTTTCCAGAAGTCGCATTGGCCTCCGAGATAAGCCTTCTCAATGGCGCAAAGCGCGGTGCCGTTCTCGTGGAAATAGACGAAAGCGCACTCCTCGCCGTTCACCAAGGGCGTAACCAGCTCGCCAAACTCGTCGTAATCATAGACATCGTTGGCTTCCACCATCTTCACGCCTTCGGGACGCATATACGGCTTGATGGCTTCTAAATTCTCTTCAATACGCTCAATTTCAGCGGCTTCCAACGGAGCGCCTGCATCGCCAGCCACACAACACCAGCCCTTGCAGCGCGGAAGATTGCAGCAAAATTGGGCGTTCAGAAACTCGTCGGTGACAATTACATTATCCAAAATAATCATGCTGCAAAGATACGGTTTTGACGAAAAATAATGCTATTTTTGCAGCAGATTAATCGAAAAACATCGCATCATGAATACCCCAATCCCCAACCGCCTTTTCATTCGAAACAGGGCCAATTTCGCGGCACAACTGCCGCCCAAGTCGGTGGCCGTCTTCACCGCCAACGAAGCCATGCCGCGCAACGGCGACGAGTTCTATCCATTCCGACAACAGTCTGATTTCTTTTACCTTACGGGCATCAACGAGGAGAACGCCTATCTGCTCATCGCGCCCGACTATCCCATTGAGGAACTGCGCGAAATCCCAAGCCGCCGAATTTTCGGGTGTGAAAACCATCAAAGGAAGCAACGCTTTTTGGCAGTTTTTGAACGACATTGCGCTCTCCGGCTATGGCGACACGATTTTCTTGAACAGCTACGAGTACCCGAAATACGAGTGCGCCGTGGAAACGATTCAGAAACGCTTTGTGCAGCAAGTCAAGGCTAAATACCCGATGCACAACTACGGCCGCTCCGCCCCGATTCTCAACGCTTTGCGCATGGTGAAGTCGGAGGACGAGATTGCTATTACGAAGCAGGCTTGCGACATCACCGCGAAAGCATTCCGCCGCTGTTTGGAAACCGTGAAACCCGGAATGTACGAATACGAGGTTCAGGCCGAAATTGAGTATATTTTCAAGAAAAACGGTGCTTCGGGTCATGCCTACGCGCCCATCATCGCGAGCGGCAAGAACGCCTGTTGCCTGCATTACTGCAAGAACCAAAGCCTCTTGAACGACGGCGACCTGATTCTCTTCGACATCGGCTGCGAGTTGAAAAACTACTCCTCCGACCTCAGCCGCACCATCCCGATTAACGGAAAATTCACTGAAAGACAGCGCGATTGCTACAACGCCGTGCTTCGCGTGATGAAGGAAATAACGAAGCTTTACCGCCCCGGCGGCACCATCAACGAAATCAACGAAACGACATACAAGTTGATGGAACAAGAGATGATTGCACTTGGCCTCTTCACCGCCGAGGACGTGAAAAAACAGAACCCCGACAAGCCGCTCTACAAGAAATACTTGATGCACGGCGTGTCGCACCACATCGGCTTGGACGTTCACGACAGCATCGACAAGTTCAAGCTTTTTGAACCCGGCATGATACTGACCTGCGAACCAGGGCTTTACATTCGCGAGGAAGGCATCGGCATCCGCATCGAGAACGATCTTTTGATTACCGAGAGCGAACCCATTAATTTGTTTGAGGGATTGCCGACGGAAATCGAGGAGATTGAGGCGGCGATGGGAAACATTTCTCTTGCATAATATTTTGATTTTATGTTTTTTTGCAAACGAATTAATCATAATGTAAAATGAAGTACGGTCTCAAACAGCCTTTAGAGTCTTACACAAGAAGCAAGATAGAGGAAAGATTGCGTTCTCTTGGTTATTGTATGGATGAGAAAGTTCCAGATGAATGTAATGTTTATAGGGAGCGGGCAAAATATGAATATCAAGATGAACTTTTAAAGGGGAAGAATCCAGATTTCTTGATTTATAAAAAAGACTCTTCGGAAATCCTCGCAGTCATTGAAGCCAAAAGGCCTTCCGTTTCTTTAGACAAAGCCATAGAACAAGCCATCAATTATTACGCGAAGCCTCTCAATATCCCCATAGTCTTTGTTTATAATTCAGGAGCGTTTTATGCTTGCACACAAAACAAAAAGCCCATCAGAATAGACCATATTGAATTAAATGATTTCGTCGATGAAAAAACTTTAATCAAACTGATTTCCAATGATTTTGATATTGAAAGTGCCCCTGCTGGATTCACGACTTCGCGAGAAGAGCTCTTGAAGGTGTTCAAGAAAGCAAATGACTTATTGAGAAAAGCAGGCCTTCGTGATGGTTACGAAAGGTTCTCCGTCTTTTCTGATCTGATGTTTCTGAAACTGAAGAATGAGTTTTCGGATATTGGAGAGATTACGACATCGGAAAAATCATTGGACAAGTCTTGCAACTGGAAAAAACTGGTGGAAAAAACCCCAAGTTTCCTTGGCGAAAATTTCAAAATCGAAGAATCAGAAGTCAAATCATACCTTGAAGACACCATCAAGAAAAAGTTAAAAGAGACATACGGTGATGTTTTTGAATCTTCTCTAAACATCAAGGACGAAAGCATATTAATTGAATTGATAGAACTGATAGACAGGATTCCTTTCCAGAATGTGGATAGCGATGTCAAAGGTGACGCCTTCGAGTATTTCCTGAAAAATGTCACTAATGGCAACAAAGACTTGGGAGAATACTACACCCCTCGCCATATTGTGAAGATGATTGTCAAGTTGTTGAATCCATCCTATGGTGAAAAGATTTACGACCCGTGTTGCGGCACGGGAGGTTTCTTACTAGAATGTTTCAAGTATTTGAGATCTCACACCAACATAACGATAGACTCCGAAGACGATGACAAAACAGTAGAAGAAAAGAAAGAGAAAAAACGCATTATCCGTGAAGAAAGCATCTATGGCAGAGAAATCACTTCCACCTCTCGTATTGCCAAAATGAATATGATTTTGTTTGGAGACGGACATACCAACATCAAACAAATGGACTGTTTGTCTTCCGTAGTAAACGAAAACTATGAGGTTGTTGTATCAAATATTCCGTATTCCCAAAAAGTCGAGCATGGCAGCCTATATGATTTTCCAACCACAAAAGGTGACAGTCTTTTTATGCAACATATTTGGAAGTCTGTAAAATCTGGTAGTGGCAGGATGGCCGTAGTAGTTCCCGAAACATTTTTATACAGTGATGACACATTTGATATCCGCAAGAAAATAGTCGATGAAAGCAGTCACCTAATAATCGTTTCACTACCAAGAGGCGTTTTCAACCCCTACACACCTACAAAAACAAGCGTCATTGTGGCATACAAAAAAAGAAAATCCCAGAAGCCGCTCGAAAAAGGAATGTATGCCTATATTATTAGAAATGACGGTTTTGAATTAGGGGCAAGAAGAAGGCCATTACCCGGGGCATCTGACTGCAACAAATTTTTGATGGATTACAACGAGGACGAAGCCTTGAGGTACAAACAAGAGCCCAATTCAACAGAAATTTCCTACTCTCAAATAAAAGAGTCCGGTTATGATTTGCTTCCTTTTTCTTACATGGAACATTTGCCCAAAACAAACAAAACCAAAGATTTGGTCGTCATTAAAGACTATGTTAAAGAAAGGAATGAGTTGTTTGATTACGATTCATTTGATGACAAAGAGCAAGAGTGTGTCATACTATCGGTAACAAAGAACGGAATTTATTGTGGAGACATACTTTCGGCGCAAGAAATGAATAATTTGAGTCAAAGGTATAAAAGAGTTTACCCGGGAGACTTCACTTATAATCCTCATAGAATTAATGTTGGAAGCATAGGAATTGTGCCAAATTTATCAAACAACATGTATGTCTCGTACATTTATCCGGTCTTTTATCTCCAAAACGATGCCATTCCTCCGTATTACATCCTTAAGCAATTAAAAAACAACGAGTATAAAACCATCATTAATGATTACTGTATTGGAGGTGCAAGAGCCGACTTGAAGTTAAGCCAACTTGAAAAAATAAAAATTGTCGGGCCATCTAAATCTGAAAAAGATAGGATTATCGAACTATCCAAAAAAATGGAAAAAGCATACGAGGAATACCTCTCTTTGTACAATCAACTAATGTAATAAATAATTAATCAACGCAATATGTTCAAAAAAGACGTTTACAGTGGCCGTCGCGCCACATTGAAAAAGATGATCTCGAAGGGCATCGCCTTCTTCCCTGCCAACAACGAAGCGCCCTTCAACTACCCCAGCAACACCTACATCTACCGTCAGGACAGCAACTTCTCCTACTTTTTCGGCCTCAACCACCCCGACTTGGTCGGCATCATCGACTTTGAAAGCGGCGAGGAAATCCTCTTCGGCGTGGATGTAACCATTGACGACGTGATTTGGTGCGGTCCGCTGCCTTCACTGAAGGAACAAGGCGACAGCATCGGCATCACCGATTGCCGCGACTTCAACAAGTTTGGCGAATACATCCAACAGGCTTTGGCCAAGGGTCGCCAAATCCACATCCTGCCGACCTATCGCGCCGACACGAAAATCCAATGCTCCGAGTGGCTGAATTGCCATATTAATAAGGTGCAGGAATTTGTCAGCGTGGAACTCATCAAGGCCGTCATCGCCATGCGCGAAGTGAAGAGCGACCTCGAAATCGCCGAGATGGAACGCGCCGCCAACACTGCCTATTACATGCACACCACCGCCATGAAGATGTGCAAACCCGGCATGATCGAACAAGAGATGGCCGGCGTGGTGGAAGGCCTTCGGCGTGGTGGAAGGCCTTTCGCTGTCGGGCGGCGGCCCTGTGTCGTTCCCTGTCATTTTGAGTGTGGACGGCCAGACCTTGCACAACCACGGCCACCACAACGTGCTGAAAGAAGGCCGCATGATGGTTTGCGACTGCGGTGCCGAAACGGAGAACTACTACGCCTCCGACTTCACCCGCACCACACCCGTGGGTGGCGTGTTCAACACGCGCCAGCGCGAGATTTATGAAATCGTACTTGCCGCCAACCAAGCCGTGGTTGAACAAACGCGCCCCCATATCCCCTACATGGTGATGCACACCCTCGCCTGCCGCACTTTGATTGAAGGCTTGAAAGGCGTCGGCCTGATGAAAGGCGACACCGAAGAAGCCCTGATGAACGGTGCGCATTGGCTCTTCATGCCTCATGGCCTCG
>ONVP01000138.1 GCA_900321315.1 uncultured Bacteroidales bacterium | reverse complement strand
AAACCCAACACTGGGCCACATATCGATGAGAACAAGCAAGCCCTGAAACTCATCAAATCGCTGAGTGCTACCGACTTTTACGATAACCCGCCGACAGATTTCGAGGATGGAAGGATTACTAAATAATTTCATTATGAAGCAGTTAGCCTTTGTTTTTCTGTTCAGCATCCTTATGTCTGCGTTCTCATGTTCTTCGGTGCAGCCCCAAGTGTTTGTTGAAGAACCGAAACCAGAAACCACGGATACCATACCGCCTGTCGTTGTCGCCACAGGCTTCCCCGACACGATGTTTGCCTCGGTGGAGAAAGTGATGTTCGTCATCGACACAATGGATGCCTCTCTGCCAAGTGAACTTTATGATTTTGAAGACCTTTACGAGGATGCACCGGGCATTTTCATGTTTCGGGGTTCGCCGTCGCGCAATCCCAACTTCTGTGGCCGTTTGCACGGCGAATCCATTAATATCAGTGTCGATTGGGTCTTTACTACGGAAAAAGACACGGCGCAAACCTCGCACGGCGTTTGGTATGGAGGAACAGGCTGGACCGGGCAGCCGGTATATGTTTGCTGGCCCGACAGCCTTTTGCAGCGGTTCAGGTCGTTGGGCGATTCAGTCGTTGAGAACCTCAACCGCAAGGAAATCATCATCGCCTCGCTCTGCGGGAAGGTGTATTTCGTTGATTTAGAGTCGGGTGAGCAAAGCCGAAAAAGCTATGACACCAAGAATGTGCTCAAAGGCACGCCGTCGCTCAACCCTTTGTTGAACGGTCATCTTTATGTGGGTCACGGGGTGCAGAAGCATACGCCTTTCGGCAACACCGTTTTCGACTTCAACACGCACAAGGAAATCCATGCTTTCGGCAAAGACCCCAACGCATGGCGCGGCTGGTGTGCCTATGATTCGTCGCCGGTGGTGGTGGGTGGCTTCGTGTTCCGACCGGGCGAAAACGGCACCATCTACAAATACTATGTCGGCGACGGCGGCTACAAGCTTCAGTCCACGTTGCGCTACTCTTTGACCAAGTCGAAAAGCTCGCCTGGCATTGAGTCGTCGATGGCGGTGTGCAAGAACTACGGCTATGTGACCGACAATGCGGGCAACATCCTGTGCATCAACCTGAACACGATGCACCCCGTGTGGCATTATTTCAACCACGACGACACCGATGCCACACCCCTTGTGGATGTGGAAGACGGCGTTCCTTACGTCTATACGGGCTGCGAGGTTGACCGACAAGGCGATGCTGGTTTCAGCCATTTCGTCAAGCTGAACGGCCTGACGGGGTCGGTGGTGTGGGACGACACCATCTCATGCAAGCGTTCCCAGTTCAGCGACAAGAGCCTTGACGGAGGCATGTATGGCTCACCCCTGCTGGGTGGCGGCGACTGTGAAGGCATGATATTCAGCAATTTTTGCATCAACAAGGCCAAAGTGCCCGGATGGCTCATCGGCTTCGACAAGGCCGACGGACGTGTCGTTTGCCGCGCCAAGACGAAGTTCAATTGCTGGTCGTCGCCCGTGGCCTTCTACAACGACAAGAATGAGATGTTTATCTTTACCGCCGACACCGGTGGCTACGTCTATCTCATCAAAGGCAAGACAGGCGAGATTGTGGCCACGGAGAAAATCGGCAGCAATTTCGAATCGTCGCCCATCGTGGTCGACGACAAAATTATTTTAGGCTCGAGGGGTAATAAAATCTACAAAATCTCGTTACAATAAATTATGAAAAAACTACTTCTGTTTTTGATATGCTTGATGCCTTTGTGTTCATTCGCGCAAGTTTACGCTTGTCGCGATTCGGTGCCAAACGGCTACAATTTTTGGCTTTACCTTCCTGACGATTACGACTCGACCAGGGCCGACAAGCCCGTGGTGATGTTTTTGCATGGCAAAAGTCTGTGTGGCCGCGACTTGAACAAGGTTCTCAGATACGGCTGCATCGATGCCTTGCGTCGCGGGAGAGAAATCGATGCCGTGGTGATTGCGCCTCAGTCGTCAGGAGCATGGAATCCACAGAAACTGATGAACATTTACGAGTGGGTGCAAGAAAAGTATCCAGTCGACACCAACCGTTTGTACGTGCTCGGCATGAGCCTCGGAGGTTACGGGACGCTCGATTTTGTGGCAACCTATCCCGACAAGGTGGCGGCGGCCATTGCCATGTGCGGCGGTGCCACGGCGAAAACGCTGTGCGGCCTCAACGATTTGCCGCTATGGATCATCCACGGCACTGCCGACAAGGCCGTGTCCGTCAAGTGCTCCGACAAGGTGGTAGAGTCGATGTGCAGTTGCGGCGACACGAGCCGACTGATGTACGACCGCATGAAAGGCGTCAACCATTCGCAATTGGCACGGGTGTTCTATCTCGACCAGACCTACGAATGGCTGTTTGAACACTCGCTTGCCGATTCGGCACGATTGGCGGACAAGAGTTACGGCATTACAACAAGCATACTTAAGGATGCCTACGCCAACCTCAACAAAAACTTCAAGCCTAACATCATAGACTCAAGAGGGAAAAACCAAGAAACAAACCGCGACAAGGTGTATTACACGATAAAGAAAGGCGACACTCTGAGCAAGATTGCAGTTGAGCATTACACCACAGTTTCCATCTTGTGCAAACTCAACAATATGAAGAAGACCGACAAACTCCGCATCGGAAGGAAGATACGTGTCAGCTGACTCTCCAATGTAAGCAAAAGAAACAGCCCGTCGAAATGTTCCGTCGGGCTGCTTCATTATGAAGGAATTGACAATCAATCAACTGGAATGTCCTTGTTCACGTTCTTCGAACCCACGAGGGCGTAGAAGAGGATGTAGGCAGCGCAGAACAGCACAACGATGTAGCTGGTCATGTAGCTGCCCGTCCAGTCGGCGACGAGGCCTTGCAGACCCACCATGATGGCAAAGCCGAAGACCATGGTCATGAAAGCACCCGAAGCGATGGCTGTGTATTTGCCGAGGCCTTCGGTGGCGAGGTTGAAAATGGCGCCCCACATCACGGAGGTGCAAAGACCCACGAGGATGAAGGCGAAGATGCCCACGGGAACTTCAGCCCAGATGAGCTTCAAGTTGGCCCAGTCGATGCCCGGCACCTTGACTTGCCAAGTTGTTGGGGCAAACATTCCGAACAGCACTAAAGCGATGGCCGCGATGGAGACCGTCGTCACCATGGCTTTTGAAGACACCTTTGCGCCGATGGCACCGCCGACGAAACGCCCGATGAGCATCATCAGCCAATAGACGGCCACGATGAGGCCCGCGATGGTGCCGCTCATGCCGATACCAGGCGTGGCTGCGGTGGGCTCTGAAGTCAGATACTGAAGGATGTAAGTCGGCGTTCCCACCTCGATGCCGCCATAAAGGAAGATGGCCAAAATGCCGAGTTTGAAGTGGCGGAACGAGAACGCGCTGTACTTGTCCTTCACTTCCGATTTCACTTCAACGGGTTGTTGCGGCTCGTCAATCTTGGTGAACAGGATGACGATGAAACCGATGACGAAGATGGCCAAGGCAATCAGCAGGGCAGGGGTGGCATCGGAGATTTTGGCTTTGGTGGCCTCGCCGATGAGCGCGCCCATGAGGATGTAAACCGCCACGGCAGCCGCCGAGTTGAACACGCCGCCGATTTGGATGAGTTGGTTGCCTTTGTTGCCGCCTCCGCCGAGCAGGTTCAGCATGGGATTGACGACGGTGTTCAACATGCACATGCAGAAGCCGGCGATGAAGGCACCGATGAGATAGACACCGAAGCCCATGCTGCCGCTGGCCCATTGCACGAGGATGCCGACGATGCCCACGGCAAGGGCCATGAGGGCGGTCTTCTTGTAGCCGAACTTCTTGATCAGCATACCGGATGGGATGCCCATCACTAAGTAGGCGATGAAGTTGCCGTAGTTGCCGATTTGCGACAGGAAGTTGCTGGCACCGAATTGGTTCTTCACGATGACGGCCATCGGTGAGCAGAGGTTGGTCACGAAGGCGATCATGGCGAACAGGGCGATCATGACGATAATAGCGCCCCATTGTTTAGTTTTTGTACTCATTATTTTTTTAATTTAAGGGTTTTATTACGTTTTTTCTAACTACGGATTTCGCGGATTAAACAGATTTTTCTTGATTCCTAAATTTGGCAACTTCGTTGCAGATTATACAGATTTCCGTAATAATCCGCAGCATAGCTGAATTGGTTTCCGTAAAAATCCGTTTAATCCGTAGTTTTCTTTCATTATAACATTGAGAATTTGAAAATAATCGTTTCGTTATACTCTTCGCTTGAGCGCAACACCGTGTTCGGGAAGTTGGGCTTGTTGGGCGAATCGGGGAGGGCTTGGCATTCCAAAGCCACGCCTGAATAGTCCTCGTAAACATGGCCGTTCTTGCCTTTCGGACAGCCCGAGAGCCAGTTACCGGTATAGACCTGCACACCAGGTTGGGTGGTGTAAATCCTCACCATGCGTCCCGTGCCTTCGTGCGAAAGTTCGGCAGCAAGGCAGATTTTGTCCTTTTCCACGCCGTCAATCACCCAGCAGCTGTCGTAGCCCTTGCCTTGAATGAGGTCGGGATAGGGTTCCTTGATGTCGCGACCAATCAGCTTGCCTTCGGTGAAGTCCATCGGCGTGTCTGCCACAGGTCGCATTTCGCCCGTGGTAATCAGTTCCTCGGTGGCGGGAAGGAAACGCGAGGCGTTGAGTTTCAACGTGTGGTCGAGAATGTCGCCTTTGCCTTCGCCTTTTAAATTGAAATAGGTGTGGTTGGTCAGATTGACGATGGTCGCGTCCGACGAATAGGCATTGAAATAGATGTTCAGCTCGTTCTCGTCGTTGAGCGTATAGCGCACCTTGGCCACCAGCTCGGCTGGATAGCCTGCCTCGCCATCGGCGGAAAGGTAAGTGAACACCACGCTTTCGCCCACGATGCGGCTGGCCCATTTCTGGTTGGCGAAGCCGATGCTGCCGCCGTGGAGGTGGTGCTTGCCGTCTTTGTTTTGCTCAAGTTGATATTCCACATCGTCAATCTTGAAGCGACCGTAGCCGATGCGGTTGGCAAAGCGTCCGGGAGTCTTGCCCGCGCATGGACCGTCGTTGTAGTAATCCCACGGATGGGGATAGCCAAGGGCGATGTCTTCCATGTGGCCGTAGCGGTCGGGCGTGACGATGCTCACGATGCCTGCGCCAATGTCGCTCAACTGCACCTTGATGCCGTTTGCGTTGGTCAAAGTGTAGAGCTTGATGTCTTTTCCGTCAGGGGTCTTGCCCCATGTTTTTACTTCGATGTTCATATTTATTTTGGAGTTTGGAGTTAGGAGTTAAGAGTTAGGAGTTGGCCGATAGTAAGCAACTCCACACTCATCACTCCACATTCCTAAATATTACCATAAATCATTCGGATAAACGCCCTTTTCAATCAATTCGCGAATCTTTCGCATCACTTCGGGCTTGTCTTCCTTGTAGGTTACGCCGAACCATGAAGCGTTGCTTGAAAGCACCTTCAGTTTGGCTGAGCCATCGTGGATGCTCTGGTTCACCATCAGCGGGATGAAAAACTCCGCCTTGATGTTGGTCTGCGCCGGGCCTTTCAGGAACTCGACGAAGCCCTTTTCGGAATACTCGAAAAAGTCGGGAGTGAAGCCGAAGAAGTTCATCGAAACGAGAGAATCCATGTCAAGTGGATGCGAGCCCGTTTCGTCGGTGAAGGCCGCGCCGCCGTCCTCGGTGTGCCCGATGGCCGTGCGCTCGACGATGGTTTGGAGGTTGTCTTCCGCGTCGGCGGTGCAGATGCCGCGACTCACCGTGCCGAAGTCCGACATGGTGTTGCGCAACTTATAGGCGACCATACTGTAAGCCCCTTTTTTGCCCTCACATTCAGTGAGATACTTGGCCAAAACCTCGTAGGCTTCCTTGCCGTAGAAGTCGTCGGCGTTGATG
>ONVP01000087.1 GCA_900321315.1 uncultured Bacteroidales bacterium | reverse complement strand
TGAGCTACAGCGACTGGATTTTCCTCGACGTGACGGGACGCAACGACTGGTCATCGACCTTGCCAATTACGAACAACTCCTATTTCTATCCCTCGACCACCTTGAGCTTTGTCCCGACTTCGGCCTTCAAGCAGTGGAATTGGGGACCGGTCAACTTCCTGAAGCTGAGAGGCTCGTGGGCGCAAACCGCCAGCGACACCGACCCGTACCAGCTGACCTACACTTACAACACCGGCTCATTTGGCCACCAGCTTTCGGCCACCTTGCCGACCACAGTGCCGCCCTTGGAGCTGAAGCCCCAGCGCCAGCGCAGCTATGAACTCGGCTTCGACCTCGGCTTGGGCGCCCGCTTCAACATGGACTTCACCTATTACAACATCTACAGCTGGGACCAAATCCTGTCGTCGCCCCTGGCACCTTCGTCGGGTTCCAACTATGTGACCATCAACACGGGTATCGTCACCAACAAGGGCATCGAGGCCATCATGACCTACGACATCGCGCAAGGCAAGGACTATGGCGTGCAAGTCGGCCTCAATCTCGCCCGCAACAAGAACCGCATCGTCGACTTGGGCGGCTCCGACATGTATCTCCTCTCCGAAATCTGGGGCAGCAACGGCCCCGCCATCGCGGTTGAGGAAGGCGAAGAATACGGCACAATTTACGGCTGGGACTACGTTTATGAATACACAATGAACGATGGCACCGTCGTTGGCCCCTTCTACGACGCCAACGGCAACCCGATGCCCTTGCTCAACGAAACGGGCACAACCTACCTGAAGACCGAAAGCCGTGTGCCCGTGGGCAATTGCGCCCCCTTGGTCACCGGCGGCATCAACTTGAGGGCTTCCTACAAGAACTGGTCGCTCTACGGCCTGATTGACGCCAAGCTTGGCGGGCAAATCTACTGCGGCTCATACGTCGTCGCCATGCAGACCGGACAAAGCCTCGAAACCCTCTATGAGCGCGAAGGAAACGGACTGCCTTATTATGAGAATGAACAACTCATTGGAAATTACGGCGTTATACTTCCTGGCTACTGCGTCAACACGGAAACGGGCGAGGCCTATCAGAACGAGAACGTGGTGCATTACCTCTACAAATACATGCCCAACTTCGGTGGCTGGGGCAACTTCCTCACCACGCCCGGCATCGTCAACAACACATGGATCAAGATGCGCGAACTCTCGCTCACCTACGACTTCCCAAGCAAGTGGCTCGACAAGCAGAACCTCTTCAAGCAGGCCTCCATCTCCCTCGTGGGACGCGACTTGTTCTATTTCTACAAGACCCTGCCCGACAACATCAACCCCGAAGGCACCCAAGGATCGGGCAACGCCCAAGGCCTCGAATACGCCTCCTATCCTGGAACACGGTCGTTTATGCTCACTTTGAAAGTCAACCTCTAATTTTGAATCGTCATGAAAAGAAACATTATCATAATCAGTGCAGCCGCATTGGCATTGGCCTCCTGCACCAAAGGCTTCGATGACATGAACCAAAACCCGTTCTCGCCAACGGGAACCACGGTCGAGGCTTTGTTCAACGGTGTCATCAGCAGCTTGCAGCAGCCGTCGAACGAGATGTTCTACCTGCAAAACGAAATCTTCTACCCCGAGACCGAACTCGGCGCGCTCACCTCCGACGCTTGGGGCAACTCCCAAATCGGCACCGCCGCCGTGTGGTCGAACTACTACGCCGCGCTGTCAAACATGCGCGAGATAGAAAGCCGCTTTGACGACTACTGCACCGAGCAGGGCGACGAGCAAATCTGCGACAAGGTGCGCGCCCAGTTGGCCATCGTCAAGGCCTACAAGACTTTCAAGGTGACCGACATTTTCGGCGACATGCCTTACAGCGAAGCCGGAAAAATTTGGCAAGGCGCCGACAATCAGCAGTACATGAAACCCAAATGGGACAAGCAGGAAGACATTTACAAGAGCCTTCTCACCGAATTGGTATGGGCCCGCGACGTGCTCAAAACGGACACCATCGTTACGGACAACGGCAACGAGTTCTACAAGCTGCCCTACGAAGTGCTTTTGAACAATGATTACACGCATTGGTCCGAGTTCGCCAATTCGCTCATCTTGTGCCACGGCCTGCGCATGTACGACAAAGATCCCGAGTTCGCCACGCCTTTGTTGGTGAAGGCTTACAACTTCATCTACCAAAGGATGAATTCTTCCGGAAATCCTCTCGGAGGAGGAGTCTGCTTGTGGCCCAGCGCATTGGGAACGAGTTGGGACATGAACTGGTCTTTCCGCGAGCACAAGAACCTGCGCATGGGCGAAACCGTGTGGAACGTCCTTTCCTCGACCGACGACATGGACGGCAGTGGCATCTTCGACTATCGTGCCTTCCTTTTCTTCGACACGAGCCACAAAAACGACAGCTTCCCTGACGGCGCATGGCGGCCCTATCCGCAAATTCGCACTGCCGAAACACCCGTTGAAGGCGGATCGCCCTACGCACAAACCCGTGACGCCAACTACACCTTCAAAGGCCCGTCGTGCCTCTTCTCGCCGTTCAACTACTACCTCACTCGCGACGAGAAATACGTGCCGCAAATCCTTGTTACCTACGCCGACGTGCTCTTCATGAAAGCTGAAATCGCTGCGCGCCAAATCGGCGGAATCACGGAAAACACTACGGAAATCGACCGAATGCTCAATATGGGCATTGAGCAGTCGTGCCTCTTTTGGGCGCATATCCCGCAGAACACTTCCCGTTGGACCTATTTCTATTCCCAATACACCAGTTTTGTCGCTAGTCTTGACATCTGGGCCTTGGGCCGAAAGATGGCTTCCAATGTGATGAACTACGCTGTGTATATGAACACTGATTTCGACTACTCCAACGAAGCCTACCTGAAACTGATCTACCAACAGCGTTGGCTCAACCTGTTCCGCCAGCCTTGGGAAGCCTGGGCCTTGGCGCGCCGCACTTGGGCCACACCAACCACCACCAACCATGCCAAACTGACCTCGTTCCGCATGGAATACCCACAAACCGAAATCGAATACAACCACGAGAACTACGCCACACAAACCGCGTCAATGCAGAACGGCGACACGCGACAAACGCCAGTGTGGTGGATGACGAAAACAAGTCCGGAATAGAAAAACAACACGATGAACAGGAATTTCAGCATAAGGATAGGCTTGGCAGCCATCGTCGCGGCGGCATTGTTGGCCGCATGCAGCAAGCCGGAGTCAACGGCAGCCATCGTCGGGCATTGGGGTTGCGAGCAATACGTCAGCTGCCGCACCGACAGCCTCGGTGTTGAGCATTGGGACACCTTGCGCTATGAGGCCGTGGCCGGAGGCGAATACGAGTTGTTTTTCAACGCCGACGGCACCGGCTTGCTGAAACTGAACAACAGCCCCGCGTTCATCAAGCAGTTTTCGTGCAAATACGAATACGACACCTTGGCACAAGTGATCACCATCGAAAGCAGCTCGTGGCTCTATGCGCTCTACGGCTCGCTCTTCATGGACGAAAACCAAGCCGTGTTCGACGTGGAACGCATGACTGACTCGCTGGTGGTGGCTTCATGGACCAACCGCCTCTCAGAGCCGGAACCTTTTTTTGAAAGATTTTTCCTTAAACGAATAGAACATTAAACACCTAAAAACACATGAAAAGTATCAGACTAATTGCATTATGCGTACTGACAGCCGCCGTCTGCACCTCGTGCGGCAAGGATGACCAACCACAAGACTACAGGAGCTTCGTGGGCACTTGGGGAGTAGAGAAAATCCATTACAAAACCTACAACACCGACTTTGACGGCAATCCTATTACAGGCTCCATGGAAGAGAGTATCTATGAGTACGACCCCTACGACCTCGACAACGGCATCCACATGGTTTTCAAGGAAGACCAAACCTGCGTGATTCGCGACAGCGACATAGACTCTCTGTTCAACCCCGTGGACTCGACTTATATCCATTGTCCCGACACGACCTTGGTGTACAAATACGACTATTCCTACGACAGCAAGCGGGCAATCCTTTACATGACCGCAAACAACATCACCTCCTCCATGCTGCATATTACCAGCATCACCGAGAACAGCTTCGAGTACGAGAACACTTACGACCAAGATGAAGACAACCGCGTTTATGTCGAGATTGCACACCTGAAACGCATCGGCGACGCGAAAGCGAAACCCACGGCACGAAAATCCAACCCGTTACGCCAACACTGGCCCGGCTCGCTGCTGAACAGGCGATGACAAGGGCGGCACCGTACAATAATCCATAAAAACCAGCGTTATCAGTACAAATTGAAAACAGAGTATTGTTAACTTAATCATTAACCTAAAAAACTTGTAACTATGAAAAAGGTAATCTTATCGTTAGTTATGCTTCTCTTGGCAACGAGCGTCTTCGCTCAAGAACAAGAACAAAAAGTCCGTGTTCCCAGTGGCTATCAAGGCTTCCTCGAACAAGGCAACACCTGGCATTTCGACAAGAACATGCCCAACAGCATCAGCCTTTCAACCACTCATGGCTTCTATTTCAACGGCCATATTTACGCAGGCGTGGGTATCGGTGTTGATTTCAACAAAGAGCGCGCTTTGGTACCCGTTTACACTAATGTACGTTATCAGTTCAACAACACCAAGGTGGTAAGCCCCATTGTCAGCTTGCGCCTCGGCTCCTTCATCGGCGACGACATGGGTGCCTACGGCGACCTTGCCTTTGGCGTACGTTTCGCTTCCAAGCGCGACTTTGCCGTCAGCATGATGCTGGCTGGCACCTACTACGACAAGATTAACGAATATTATTCTGGCTACGACGAAAACGGGAATTATGTCCATGGCGACCGTGAAGTCAGCCCTGCCGGCGTGTCTTTGCGCATCGGCATAGAGTGGTAATCGTTTCACCACAATCATCCCAAAAATAAGGCTGCCACGGTAATCGCGGCAGCCTTAACTTTTAACAGCAAACTTTCAATTATTTGAACGCGTTCTCGCTCAATCCCTTGCCGCTCAAGGCGAGGTCCTTCATATAGCTGGGCACTTCCTTGCCGAGGTACTTATCGACATAAATCTTGGCGAGGTATTGGCCGAGCATGAAGCCGTGGCCGCGCAAGCCGGTGAGCATACCGACTTCGGGATCGACGATGTAGCGCGGCTCCATGTAGTAGCCGGCCCACACCGCATGGAAGCCCACGCTGGCGAGGTTCGGAATCCAGTCGGCGAAGACTTCGCTACAGATTTCGAGGAACTCCTTGCTGTTGTATTTCAGGTTCTGGCGCGCCTCGAAAGCGTCGCAGTCGGGCGAAGCGCAGCCGATGACTTGTCCGGTGTGCAGGAACTGCTGCCCATACACCGCGCTGAAGCCTTTGTAGTGGCGGCGGTCGATGATCATGTCAAGCGAGTCGCCATTGGCGCCCAAGTTGGGCAAACGGCGTGTGATGAAGGCTTGGTGTTTCACAGGATACATCTGTGTATCAATGCCTAACATATCCGTAAACTTCTCCGCGCCCCAGCCCATCGCATTGACGAAATGGTCGCAGGTGAACTCCACATACTGCTTGTCGTGGGTGCGGACGAGCGCCACAAACTTGTCGCCGATCTTCTGCACAAACACCAGCTCGCAGTCTTCCATCAGCCGCCCGCCGTGCTCGATGGCGACGGCACGGACATAGTCGATGGTGCGACCGGGCGTGGCCTGCCAGCAATTTTTGGAAATCAGGGCGTGGCTATACACGTTGCTGTCCATGTTCCACAGCGGCGAAATCTCCTTGCGGAAGTCCTTCTTGTCAATCATGTAGGCATCGCTCCACGCGCGAGAGGCATCAAGGGCTTTGTAGGTGGCCTCGTCGTGGACGAGGTTCACATAGCGTGTCAGCTTGAAATCGATGTTGTGAACTTTCTGTATTTCCTTGAAAATCTCCAAGTTGTGGTTGGCAATATCGGAGATATCGGGGTTCGAGAAGGCCGGACGACCGCCCGCGATGCAACGCCAGGTGGAGCCACGGTCGTAATTGACCAAAACAGGTTTCTTGCCCGCCTCGGCGAAATAGCGGAAGGCCGCGCTGCCCGCGATACCGCCGCCCGCGATGAGCACCTCGACGCGCTCTTTCTTCACGTCGTTGCTCGTTTGGAACACGAAGGTTTCCTTGGCTTTCGGGTTATAGACTTCGCCCAAGGTGACTTGGTTGGCCAAAGGCGCACGCGGCGACGAGTCGCCCACCACCTCGATGCCATAGCCGCGCAGAATCTGCTTGACCCGCGACACACAGCGTTTGCCACGGCACGGACCCATGCCCATGCGGGTGATGTGCTTCAGCTCATCAACGGAGATGAACTTGCGGTCGCCTATCACGTTGAGGAGGGTCTTCAAATCGACGTCCTCGCAGTGGCAAACGTAGGCCTCTTCCGTCAAAACGGGCTGGTTATTAGGCTTGAACTCGATGGGTTTCGGGTATCTGTCTTTCAGGATGAAACCTCTCGCATCGGTCAATTTACTCCCAACTCCCAACTTCTCACTCTTCACTCTCACAACGTGCGTTTTGTTGTCCTTACGCAGCACCTTTTCAATCACGCCTTCGCCCACGGGCTTGCCGTTGTTGTCGATGAGGAACACTTCCTTGCCTTCTTCCACGTCATACTCGACAGGCAGGAACAAGGTGTTCTTGTTGAGGTCGTAGCCAAAGATGGCCAAGCCCGGACAATGGTTCACGCACTGCATACAGCCGATGCACTTGTCGTAATCGGCCACCGGAGTGGTATTGGTAGAAGCCTTGGTGATGGCGTTTTGCGGGCAGCTGAACGAGCAGGGATTGCAGGCGAAGCCAAAGAGGCAGTCCAATTGCACGAAAGGCTTGGCCTTCATGCGCTCCTCGGTGGGCAGGTTGGGCTTTTCCAAAATGCGCACAGGATGTTGCTGCGAATCAATGTATTGTCGTGAAATTTCGAGGTATTCGTCGTAGTTGAAGCGGATGCCGAGGTTTTGGGCCACTTCGTAGGCGGCTTGCTTGCCACGCAGCACCGCGCTGGTGCCTTCGCCAATGCGAACGGCGTCGCCGCAGCCGTAGGTGTGGAGGCCAAAGACCTGCTTGCCCTTCGACAAGATTTGGTCGTCGGGGACGAGGCCGGTACATATATTAATGATGTCGATGTCGTCGATGATTTTCTCCGTTCCCGGGATGGGTTTGAAGTTTTTGCACTCGGCGATGACCGCGCCCACCACGCCCGTGTGGTCTTCATTCGGGATGGCTTTCAGCAGTATGTGCGAGGTCATGATCGGGATGCCGAGGCGGCGCACACGGTTGGCTTGCACGGGGAAACCGCCTTCGCGGTCCATGCCCTCAATGATGGCCTTGATGGTCGCGCCGGCTTGCATTCCTTGGTAGGAGGTCAGGTAGCCAATGTTGCCCGCACCCACGGTGAGCACTTTCTTGCCCAACAGCGTGTGCTCTTGGTTCATCATCTTTTGGAAAACAGCGGCAGTGTAAACGCCCGGAACGTCGTCGTTTTCAAAGGTCGGCATAAAAGGCACGGCACCCGTGGCCACCACAAGATGCTCGGCATCGACATAGCTGATTTCCTGTGTCACAACGTTCTTCAGTGCGATGCGCTTGCCTTCGAGCAAATCCCAAACGGTGTTGTTGAGCAGAATGCCTTCGTGGTCGTCGCCGGCAAGGGTCTTGGCGATGTCGAAGCCGCGCATTCCACCGAATTTCTTCTCTTTTTCGAAGAAGAAAAATTGGTGCGTCTGCATATTGAACTGTCCGCCGATGTTGGCGTTGTTATCGATGACCATGTTGGGAATGCCGAGTTCGCGGAGTTTCTCGCGGCAGGCCAATCCTGCTGGTCCCGCGCCGATGATGGCGACGGTGGTCTTATAGATTTTCACCTCGCGTTGCGGGTTCTCGGAAGGCTCGGGTTGGTAGTCCTTGGGGATTTCGCGCACTTCCTTCACGCCATCGACGAGGGTGATGCAGATGCGGCGGATTTTGCCGTCCACGAGCATTTCGCACGCGCCGCACTTGCCGATGCCGCACTCGAGGCTGCGGTTGCGGCCAGCGATGCTGTGGCTATGGATGGGATAGCCCGCTTGGTGAAGGGCGGCGGCGATGGTCTTGCCCCGCTGACCGCGCACGGTCTTGCCTTCATATTGGAATTCCACAATATCTTCTTGCGGGATGTCCAAGATAGGGTGTTTCTCGATTTTGTACATATAGAAATGAATTTTGAGTCGTAAAAAGCGACCGCAAATTTAGGAAAAACATAAAGTGCAAGCAAAATTGGCGCAATTTTTGGGCAAAAAAACGGAAATCTGTTTATTTTGCGGTTAAATCCAAAACAAGCTACAATATGGCCGCAAAAATAGATTTTTTTTCTTGCTTAATCCCAATTTTTCGTATTTTTGCCCGTCGCAAAGTTGAAAGACCGAGCGGCAGACATGTTGAAAGAAAGGCGTTGCACTAACGCTTTATCTGCGGCACATAAGAATCTCGCAAATTCAGAAACCATCCGCAAGGTAAGGCAATGGCCAACGCCCATTATGTCAGATTATACTTTTCCAAATATCGTATATTCTTACAGCGTGGGCCATGGCGTTGCTTATCCTCGGATGGTAGGCAATGCGAGAGCCTTTATGTACGGGATGGGCGATAGTTCAGACACCCGCGCTTCTTTTTTCGATGTGTTTCTTGCAGTAAAAACATCAAATTCAAATTACAGATTTGGCGTTTTGGGTGTCGATGCCACAAAGAGAAAAGGAGAAGTCATAATGAAGCGCTCTCCGTCAGAAGCAACCTTTAATTCTCAAATGTTATGAAAAAATGGCTTTACTTCATTTTGTTTTTGGCTTTCGCCCATGGCTTGATGGCCCAGCAATGGATCGTCGGGCTGGATGAGGACAGGGCGGGCTTGTTGAGAGACCTCATCCCCGTTGACGGCGGCGAATACATCCTCTGCATTGG
>ONVP01000108.1 GCA_900321315.1 uncultured Bacteroidales bacterium | reverse complement strand
AGTATTCAGAGAAAAACAAGTTCAGGCTGAGCGGAAGCTACTCGTCGCAGTCGGGCAGCGAAATCAGCCTCAACGCCATGAACGTGGCTCAAGGCTCGGTGACGGTCACCGCCGGCGGAGCGCAGCTGGTGGAGAACGTGGACTATACCGTCGACTACACTTTGGGCCGCGTCACGATTCTCAATGAGGGCATCCTCAACAGCGGCACGCCCATCAATATTGCGCTTGAGTCCAACTCGGGCTTCAGCGCGCTGAAGAAGACCTTCCTGGGCACTCGCGTGGAGCATGAGTTCGACAAGGATTTCCGCATGGGCGGCACGTTCCTCTACTTGGGCGAGCGTTCCTACACGCAGAAAATCAACTACGGCGAGGAAGCCATCTCGAACATGATCTATGGCGCCGACATCAGCTACACCACCGAGGCCCGTTGGCTGACGAGCTTCATCAACGCGCTGCCCGGCATCAGCACCAAGGCACCGTCGCGCATCCGTTTCGAGGGCGAGGCGGCCCGCTTCAAGCCTGGCCTGTCGCGCTCGGCCAGCGAGAAAGGCACCTCGTACATCGACGACTTCGAGGGTGCCAAGTCAACCATCGACTTGAGGCTGCCCAGCGCATGGGCCATGGCCAGCACGCCGCAAAACCAGCGCGACCTTTTCCCGGAGGCCGCCGCCGGCACCGGCCTTGCTTACGGCAAGAACCGCGCCAAGTTGGCTTGGTACACCATCGACAACTCCGTGTTCTACGACGTTTACGGCAGTATCAGGCCCGCCAACATCACGTCGGAGGAACTGTCAAAGCACTCCGTGCGCCAAGTGCTCGAAACCGAAATCTTCCCCACCAAGGACATCGCCGCCGGAACACCCACCAACGTGTCGGTGCTCAACTTGGCCTACTACCCTGACGAAAAAGGCCCATACAACTATGACGTGATGCCGACGCCCTACTCGGCCGGCATCGATGCCGACGGCAAGCTGATTGACCCGAGAAGCCGTTGGGCCGGCATCATGCGCCGCATGGAGTCGACCGACTTCGAGGCCACCAACATCGAATACATCGAGTTTTGGCTGATGGACCCCTTCGCCGAAGAAGAATACCAAAACAACCCCGGCAAGCTCTACATCAACTTGGGCGACATCTCGGAAGACATCCTCCGCGACGGGCGCAAGTTCTACGAGAACGGCCTGCCCACATCGGAAGAGGTCGTCAACGTCGACACCACCATCTGGGGCCGCGTGCCCACCATGCAAGACCTCGTAGGCACGTTCAGCAACCTGTCGGATGCCCGCCAATTCCAAGACGTGGGCTTCGACGGCCTACGCGACGAGGACGAGCGCTCGTTCTTTGAAGACACCTACCTGAACATCATCAGGAGCCAGTTCGGCGAAGGCTCGACGGCCTACACCAACGCCTACGACGACCCCTCGGGCGACAACTTCCATTATTTCCGCTCGACCGAATGGGACCGCGACGACATCCACACGAGCATCCTCGGCCGATACAAGAACTACAACGGGCAAGACGGCAACTCGCCCTCCGACACGCAAGGTAACGAAACCTACATCACCAGCAACTCGAGCCTGCCCAACGTGGAAGACATCAACAACGACAACACCCTGAGCGAGTCGGAACGCTACTACCAATACGTCATCGACCTCGACCCCGCCCAAATGACAGTGGGGCGCAATCACATCGCCGACATCTTCCACGCCACCAACATCAACCTGCCCAACGGCCAGAAGACCAACGTCACTTGGTATCAGTTCCGCATCCCCGTCAAGCAGCCCGACCGCGTGGTGGGCCACATCGACGACTTCTCGTCGATCCGTTTCATGAGGATGTTCGTCAATGGCTTTGAGCGTCCCATCGTGCTGCGCTTCGCCACCTTGGACCTCGTCAAGGGCGAGTGGCGCACCTATTCGCAGAACATACAAGCCCCGGGCGAATACATCCCCAACGACGTCAGCAACGAAACCACCTTCGACATCTCAGCCGTGAGCATCGACGAGAACAGCCGCCGCGACCCTGTTCCTTATGTCATCCCGCCCGGCATCCAGCAAGAGATGATGGTAGGCTCGATACAAACCACGAGAATCAACGAGCAGGCGCTGCAACTGACTGTCCAGAACCTTTGCGACGGCGACGGCAGGGCCATCTACAAGACCACCGACTTCGACTTCAGGCAATACAAATACCTCAAGATGTTCGTCCACGCCGAGGCCGCCCACGAAGACAGCCCGCTCAACGACCAGGACCTGACCGTGTTTATGCGCATCGGCACCGACTTCACGGAGAACTACTACGAGTATGAAATCCCCGTGAAGGTGACGCAGTGGGGCACATCATACACCAACAAGGAAGCCATCTGGCCGGAAATCAACAACTTGGACATCCGCTTGGAAGACTTCGTCGAAGTGAAATCAAGGCGCAACGAGGCCATGAACCAGCCCAACAGCAGCGTCAGGCTCAACCACATCTACTCGGAGAAGCTGCGCAAAGGCACCATCGACGGGCAACACTACTACCACTCCATCAAGGTCATCGGCAACCCCAGCATCAGCAACGTGGAGGCCATGATGATCGGCATACGCAACCCGAAGCGGAACGACCTTGGCAGCGACGACGACGGGCAAAGCAAGAGCGCCGTGGTGTGGGTCAACGAGCTGCGCCTCACCGAACTGAGCAGCCAAGGCGGCTTGGCGGCCACCGGACGGCTCGAAACCACCTTGGCCGACCTGGGCCGAATGACACTCACCGGCACCTACCGCTCGGCAGGATTCGGGCCGTTGGACAGCGACATCATCAGCAACCAGTTTGAGGCCAGCACCGACTTCGGCGTGTCGACCGACCTCGAATTAGGAAAGTTCATCGACGGCTCAGGCCTCAAGATCCCCATGCACTTCGACTATGGCGAAACCAACGTCACGCCACTCTACAACCCCTACGACCCCGACATCAAGATGAAGGACGCTCTCGAACTCCTTGTAACCCAAACGGAGAAAGACGCGCTCACCTCAAGCATACACGACTTCACCCGACGCAAGAACATCAATTTTATGAACGTCAGGAAGGAACGCACCAACAAGAGCAGAAACCGCAACGAGGGAGGCAAAACGACCACCCCGCCCAACCCACGCGACCCCAACCGAGGCGGACGCGGCAACATGCCCAAGGTGCACATCTACGACATCGAGAACTTCAACCTCTCGTTCTCCTACAGCGAAACCTTCCAAGAAAACACCGACATCAAGAACTACACCACCAAGAACTACCGTGGCGGATTAGGCTACAACTACGTCGGCAACCCGAAAAACGTGACACCCTTCGCCAAAGCCTCGTGGGCCTCGAAACCCGCATTCCAAATCATCAAGGACATCAACTTCTACTACATGCCCAAGAGCATCTCGTTCAACACCGAAATGCAACGCTACTTCTCGGAACGCGAGATGCGCAACAAGAGCGGCGGCATCATCGACATCAAGCCCACCTACTCGAGGCAATGGGACTGGAACCGCAACTACCAGCTGCGCTACGACCTGACCCGCGCACTCACCTTCGACTACTCGGCCCAAGCCCAAGCATACGTCTATGAGCCGGCAGGCTATGTCGACAAAAGCACCGACCCCGAAACATGGCAGAAAAACCAAGACACCATCAAGAACGAGCTGAAGCATTTAGGCTCCATGTCGCGCTTCCAGCAAAATTTCAACGCGAACTACACCCTGCCCATCAACAAGATACCAATCTTCAACTGGATTACCGCCAACGCCAGCTACCAAGGCACCTACAACTGGATCGCCTCGGCGCAATCGGTGCAAGCACGGTTGGGCAACACCATCGAGAACTCCAACAACCTGCAAGGCAACGTCAACCTCGACCTGACCAAGGTTTACAACAAAGTGCCCTACCTCAAGCAACTCAGCAGCACGCAACGGCGCAACAACAACAGCAACAAGGACAGGGGCAAAGATGCCGAGCCTAACGCCAACGACTCGACTAAGATGAAAAAGAAACCCAACGCGGAAGTGGGCAAGCTGGTGCTCGACAACACCCTGCGCATCGCAACACTCGTCAAGAAAGTGTCGGCCACCTATTCGACCACCAACGGCCAGTCGCTGCCCGGATTCATGCCCAAGGCCCAGTATTTCGGCATGGACGGCGCAATGTGGTCGCCAGGCCTCGGGTTCGTCTTGGGCAGCTCCTACGGCCCCGATGCCGACATCTTCACCAAGGCCATCAACCACAGCCTCAGCACCGACGACCTCAACCGATGGCTCAGCACCGACTCCATATTGAGCAACCCCTACATCAAGCGGAAGACCGAAAACCTCAACTACCGCGTGAACGCCGAGCCTCTGCCTAACCTGAAAATCGACTTCACCGGCAACCGCACCGCATCGGAAAACTACCAACACTACTTCCGCTACAGCGAGCCGTTGCGCAGCTTCGAGGTGTTCACCCCCACCAACAGCGGCAGCTTCAGCACCACTTACCTGATGTGGAGCACCTCATTCGCCAGCGACGACACCGACAACTCGCCCTTGTTCAACGCCTTGCTCGACAACCGCAAAACCATCGCCGAATGCTACATGATTATGGGCGGCATCCCTTTCTACTTGCGACAACTCAGCCCCGACCTCTCCTTTTCCGAGAACATCGATGCACTTTTCTTCAAGCAAAGAGGCGCTTTGTGGGATGAATACGACCATTTGTATGCTTCGCTGTTCAATAGCCCCGAGCCTTATATCCATATCGTGGAAGCACTAAGCAAGAAACGCAAAGGATTGACTCGCAGTGAAATAGCAAAAAACACGAAGATGGCCGACAGTGGCACACTTACAAAGATCCTGAAAAACCTTTGCGGAAGCGACTTTATCCGAGCCTACACCTACTTCGGCAGCAACAAGAAAAACACCCTTTATCGGCTCACCGATTTCTACACCTTATTCTATAACAGATTCATCAAGGAGCACTACGGCAAAGACCAAAGCTATTGGACGCGCACTTTGACCTTGCCCACACACAACACATGGGCCGGCCTCGCTTTTGAGAACCTTTGCCTCCAACACATCTCTCAAATGAAAGAACGCTTGGGCATTTCGGGAATACTTTGCGAAAGTTCCACATGGTTCCAGAAAACCGAAAAAGGGGAACGCGGTGCGCAGATTGACCTTGTCATTGACCGCAGCGACAATGTCATCAACCTTTGCGAGATGAAGTTTGCCAACGACGAATACGAAATCGACATCAACGACGAGAAAGATTTGCGCCACAAAATCAGCACCTTCCAAAAACACACCAAAACCCGCAAAGCCTTACACCTCACCATGGTCACCACTTACGGACTAAAGCGTAACATTTACAGCGACATAGCACAATCTCATGTGACTTTGGACCAGCTATTTACGCCATGACATAGACCGAAATAACTTGACGGAATCTTTGATTTTTTGTAAGATTCCGTCAAGTTATCCAAGAATTATGAGCTTTCTTTTGCGGTGTTTGATGGGGAACAAGTTGAATTGAAGCGATTCGAGGGTGACTAAAACAAAAAAAGCTTCCATTAATGGAAGCTTTTTCTACTTTTGAAGCCAAAATCATCTATGCTTATAACACCTAATATTCCAACCTACACTAATAACCGCAAGCAAGTAATTCTTGCTGTCTCCGTTGGTCAAATAAGAAAGACCTCCACCAAAATCTAGGTCTTTGTAACTGGCTCCGCCAACAAGAGAAGCGCCATATAACTCATAGTCAATGTTATAATTGGCTCTGGCATCTATCATCCCTGCCCAATCTCCTTCGTTTGTGTAGATTCTTGCTCCTACAGAACTGACAAGCCCATCGCCACCGATTCCAATGCTAAGAAGAGGCTGCACGAAAGGATTGATTTGATAACCCAAAGACAGATAAAAGCCTCTGTATAATTCGGGCCGAATGACAAACCCACTGCCTCTTGTATAAGAGGAACGATAGTTCCCTTGTTGAACTTTCAAGGCTTGTTGTCCCTCATAAAGGGAAACACTTTCAAGATATGTGTTTTCCGTTGGAACACCGAGTTTGATGCTCTCACCATAGGTGAAAGATGTTTGCGCAAAAAGCATCCCATTCAAAAGCAAGATTGCAGTGATGAAAAAACCTAGTTTTTTCATTTTCTATTTGCCCAGTTATATCCCATCGAGCCCTTCGGTTTTAAGTAAATTAAACCTCGCAAAAGTAGAAAAACAAATTGAAAATCAAACATTTATAGTGTAACAAGTTCTTTGTCAGTAGTGTAACAATTTCTTTTGCATAAGTGTCAAACAATATTTTACACTTTCTTGCTTTCCCAATGGTCTGAATAGACTTTGAAGAAGTTGCAATCCATTATATCACAGAGCCTTATAAGAATTTCCACACTTATCCATTGACACTCGAAAAGATGATAGACGTTCTGCCGCGAGCAACACAATTTACGGGCAAGCCACACCACTGTGCGCTCCTGACGAGCGAGTTCTTCTTTAATAAGGTGTCCGATATGTGGTGCGTCCTGCGTGGCCATGTTTTTGAGATTTGGGTATAGAAAAAGCGTGGAATCTATTTCTTGCTTGACACTCAGGGTTTCCACGCCCCACCAATCTAACAAGTATTCCACGCCGTACGAATACGGCGTTTAATCACTTGCCCTTGATTGGTTGCCTTCACGAAGAAGGCTTTGTGGAAAATTCGAGTGTCAAGGACAGCAATAAACGCTATCTGTTGTATGTCAAATGTTTGGTGTTTATTCTATTCCGATATAAAATTTAGTTAGCAACTGGTTTATGCTGCAAATTTACAACTTTTTCGCAAAAGTCTGGATTTTCAAAAGAAATCCCTATCTTTGCCCAATCTAAATCTTGAATCTTTGAATTTTAAATCTTAAATCACATGCAAATCACCAACAACTACATTGAAGCCAACAAGGAGCGTTTCCTTGAGGAACTTTTTGGCTTAATCAGAATCCCTTCCATCAGCTCGGAATCGGCGCATAAGGACGACATGATTCGTTGTGCAGAATGCTGGCGCGACAACCTGCTGAAGGCCGGCGCCGACAAGGCAGAGGTGATGCCCACCGAGGGCAACCCCATCGTCTATGGCGAGAAAACCATCGACCCGAAAATGCCTAC
>ONVP01000173.1 GCA_900321315.1 uncultured Bacteroidales bacterium | reverse complement strand
ACACAAGGTTGGGCATTCCTTTATTGTTCTGCGAGGAAACGCCCCACGGCCACATGGCGGTAGGCACGACCGTTTTCCCGACGGGTATTGGTCAGGCCAGCACTTGGAATCCCGAATTGTTGGAGCAAATGGGCGAGGTGATGGGGCGAGAAATCCGTTTGCAAGGTGCACAAATCGGCTATGGTCCCGTCCTTGACATTTCCCGCGACCCGCGCTGGTCGCGTGTGGAGGAAACGATGGGCGAGGATCCGTATCTTGCTGGCGTTCTGGGCGCTGCGGTGGTGAAAGGAATGCAAAAAAACGTCTGCGCTACTTTGAAACATTTGGCCGCCTACGGCATTCCGCAAGGCGGTCACAATGCCGCCACGGCTGAAGTCGGGCCAAACCGCCTGATGTCGGACTATCTACCTTCCTTTGAGAAAGCCATTTGCGAAGGCGATGCCAAAACCGTGATGACTTCCTACAATACCATTGATGGTGTTCCGTGTTCGGCAAACCGTTGGCTCTTGCAAGATATTCTACGCAATTCATGGAATTTCAAAGGAGTGGTTTTCAGCGACTTGAACGCTGTCAATGCCATTTATGCCACGCAACACGTGGCCGCCGACCCTGCCGAAGCCGCTGCTTTGGCCTTGAAAGCGGGTGTGGATATTGACTTGGGCGGCTACAATTACGGCGGTTTCCTGAAAGAAGCCTTGCAACGCGGCCTCGTCAGCGAAGCCGACATTGACCGTGCCGTGTGCCATGTTTTGCAACTGAAATTCGACCTTGGACTGTTTGAGAATCCGTATGTTGATGAAAACTTGGCTGAAACCGAAGTCGGCACGACGGAAAGTGCACAGCTGGCCAAACAAGTGGCCTTGGAGTCAGCCGTTTTGCTGAAAAATGATGGCATTTTGCCTTTTGGCGAACAAGTCAAGAAAGTGGCCGTCATTGGGCCGAATGCCGACAAAATGTATAACCAACTCGGCGACTACACTGCCCCGCAAGACCCCGACCGCATCGTGACCATGCTCGAAGGCATCCAAGCGAAGGGCAGGGCAGAGGTGACCTACGCCAAAGGCTGCGCCATCCGCGACGAAGCCGATGCCGACCTTGATGAAGCCGTGCGCATCGCCAAAGCCGCTGATGTTGTGGTGCTTGTGGTGGGTGGTTCCTCCGCCCGCGACTTCAAGACGAGTTATGAAGACACTGGCGCGGCCATCGTTGATAACCATATTTCCGACATGGACTGCGGCGAAGGCTACGACCGCTCTACATTGAAGTTGCTGGGCAAGCAAGAAGAACTGATGCAGCGCATCTACGCCACTGGCAAACCCGTTGTGACAGTTTACATCCAAGGTCGTCCTTTGGACATGAACCTCGCCAACGAAAAATCCAACGCCTTGCTAACCCTTTGGTATCCCGGCATGGAAGGCGGTTCTGCCTTGGCCGACATCCTTTGGGGTGACTACAATCCCGCGGGTCGTTTGCCCATTTCCGTACCACGCTCTGTGGGACAAATTCCCGTCTATTATTCCCAGCCTGCCACGGGCGATTATGTGGAGGAATCCGCCAAACCGTTGTTCAACTTCGGTTTCGGCTTGAGTTATACCCAATTCGAATACAGCGACTTACAGGTGGAAAATGTATCCAAAATGGATACAGTTTGCAAAGTCACCTGCCAAGTGAAAAACATTGGCACTCGTGATGGCGACGAAGTTGTTCAGCTTTATGTGCGAGACGAAGTAGCCAGCGTTGCGCCCGCTTCAAAACTGCTGAAAGGCTTTCGACGTGTGCATATTAATAAAGGTGAAACCAAACAAGTGGTTTTCTACCTCACGGAGCGCGATTTGTCGGTGTATTCCACTGGAAAAGGCTGGCATTTTGAGGCGGGCGAGTTCACGATTATGGTGGGAGAGGAGCGCATTTTGATTCGACTATAACCAAAGCCAATAAGGTTTTTACATCTTTTTGTCTGTAGTTTCTAAACTTTTACTATCTTTGCAATCGAATATAATAATATCTGTTATCTTTATTTTTTGCTTTTTTTAGATACAATAGTATGCCATTGCTTTATGATTTCAATATGGATACGGCAGACGATCTCGCCCTCCGATTGGCGCAAAATGTGAAACGTCGTCGATTGGAAAAAGGCTTGTCGCGTGGTGCCCTTTCGATGATGAGTGGTGTTCCGGATTCCACCATCGCCAAGTTCGAGCAGAAACACAGCATCTCCTTGGTTAGCTTTTTGGCATTAGCCAAGGCCTTAGGCTACACCGATGCGTTGAAATCGCTGCTGTCCGAGCCCATCTATACTACCATGGAGGAACTGGACACCATCAACAAGAACAAGAACAGAAAACATGGCAGAAATGAATTCAATAGATAAGCTTTTTGTCAAGTACCACAAAAAAACCATTGGTATATTGACTTTGACGCCTGACGGTCGTCGCTGCGTTTTCCGTTACGACAAGGACTGGATGGCCACGGGTTTTTCCATCTCACCCCTGGATTTGCCATTGAAGTCGGATTTGTTCATCGCCCCCGAACGTCCTTTTTGGGGCAACTTCGGCATCTTCGAGGACAGCCTCCCTGATGGCTATGGCCGTTATCTGCTCAACAGGATGCTTCGTCAACAAGGTGTTGATGAAACGCAACTAACTCCGTTGCAACGACTTAGCATTGTGGGCAGTTCGGGTATGGGAGCCTTGTGTTACGAACCGGAAACTCATTTTGAGAAAGTGGAGGAGGCATTGTCGTTCGACCGCTTGCAGCAGTTGGCATTGGAAGTCCTCTCAGAGAAAAACGAGAAAGACGCGGCGCTTCTTTATTACAACAGCGGCAATTCGGGAGGTTGTCGTCCCAAATGCCTTTACCATGACAAAGAAGGTGACTGGTTAGTGAAATTCAGGCATATCTACGACCCGAAAGACTTGGGCTTGAAGGAATTTAGATACAATGAACTTGCCAGAAGTTGCGGCATTGAAGTGCCCGATTTCAAGCTGTTTGAAGGAAAGTACTTCGCCACGCGGCGTTTTGATATCGAAAATGGAGAGCGTCTTCATGTCGCCACAGCAGGTGCCTTGCTCAATGAGTCCATCGAGTTCCTGAAACTTGACTACAAGACCCTGCTGCACCTTACAGGATATTTGACCCAAGACCCACACCAAGTGGAAGCCATGTTCCGCCTGATGGCTTTCAATGTGTTCACCGAAAACAAGGACGACCACGCCAAGAATTTCAGCTTCATCTGCCGTGAGGGGCGCTGGCGTTTGGCTCCTGCCTACGACCTGACTCCTGTACCAGAAGGTTACAATGGCGAACATGCCACCTCGGTCAATGGCAAGGGCAATCCAACAATAGAGGACATGCTCGCCGTCGGCGAGACAATTAGGATTCCGAGGAAACGGGGACTGGAAATCATAGAGTTTGTTAGGGACAAAACCTCCCAATTGAGGGTATTAAAGTGATAAAGTTAATAACACCAAAATAATCATTTATGGCAAAACGACAATATGATAATGGTGAGATTATTAGTGATTTATGCACTCATGTGGGCGTGTGTTGGCAAATGCTTCCCCAAGTGTTCCTCCCTTCGGAGCGGCCTTGGGTGCGCCCAGAATTTGCCACCACAGCCGAGCTGATCAATATGATTGAGAAATGCCCTTCGGGGGCATTGAAGTATGAGTGGAAAGCACAATGAATACTTATCGCGAGATTGGCAACAAAGGCATTTATTGAGTTACTCCAGATAATTGAACGTGGCGGTTTTTCTCCGTCAAAAGACAATTGCAAACCTCCTCATAATTTGGGGTTTAACGCTTAACTCGCCTTCACATCCAAAATCCCGTTCCTGTCGCACCTCACCACGATGCGTTTGTATTCGGTTTTGCCCTCGTAGGCGCATTGGATGACGAAGGTGAGGCGGTAAACCTTCTTGCCATCGACGGGTTTGAAGCCGTCGTCGGCCCACGTGCCCGAAAGCGGGAAAACCGGGTTGTCCATCTTGCGGGTGAACTCCGTGATGTTGTAGCGGAGGATGTCGTTGATGCCTTTCATCGGGAAAGGGCTGGCCTTGGCGAGTTCCGCTGGCCACACTTGCACCTTTTTGCGAAACAGGATGACTTTCTCGTCGTTGCCGCTCACTTCGTCGAAAAGGGGCAGACGGTCGCGCATTTGGAGAACTTCAGGCAAGACCTTGTCGCCGTCGATGAAGTCCATGCTGTCCTTGCTCCAGCCTATGTGCCGCCCTTTGATGTGGAAGTCAGTGCGCGTGTCGAACACCTTGCTGCTCACGCGCTTGGCGAAGAAGAGGCGCAGCCAGTCCTTCAAGCGGTCCTTGAACATATAGCTGATAACCAGTGCGATAAGGAACGGCAGCGTGAAGTTGCCATAGCGTTGCTGGAAAAAGAACGACGACAACGTGGCCACCACCATGGCGGCGCCGGCGGCGAGGCTGTAGAGGATTTGTTCGACGAGGAAGGTGTTTTGGCGCTTGTTGGAACTGAGATAGAGGTCGCTCTCGGCAAACTTTTTCAGCAGACTGGCGCGAAAGACGAAGTCCTCGTTGCCGTTGGGGTCGGTGGGGCTTACGTTGAGGTAGCCCTGTTCCGACTTGTAGGCCCTTTCGCCCAAAAGCACCGCCTTGAATTGTTCTTCCAATTTAGCGTAATCATCTGGAAACGAGTTGTGTAGGTTGTCGCGCAAGGAATAGGTGTAGGATGCCATGACATTGCCCAAAAACTCGTCGGCATAGGCAAAGTCTTGGACGATTCTTCCTTTTATATCGCTGTTTTTCAGTTTGTTGTAGAGTTTCCTGAAACGGTTCAGCACATTTTTCACGTCGTCCAAATAGACTTGGCAGGTTTCGAGGCGCTGTGGGGCGTTTTCGGAGGTCATCACCTGTTGCGAAGCGTCGCGGAAGGCGCTTTTGGCGATGGAGCAATACATCTTGACGGCGTGGACGAGGTCGGAGAACGTGCGCCGCAGGTCGCTCGTAAGCGTCAGCTCCACCTGCAG
>ONVP01000310.1 GCA_900321315.1 uncultured Bacteroidales bacterium | reverse complement strand
ATCCTTGTCTTTCAGTATTTTCCTAAAATACAACACTTGGGCTATGGCCACTTCGTCGCCTCGGCTGACAAGATAGCGCATGGTGCTGACCAATAACTGCACCTTGTTGGAGGCCGACAGCAGCACAGAAACCTGCGAAACAACGGGTATTCCGTTGTCGTTCAAATGGTTGGCGATGGTGGAGCCTAATTCCTTGCGACGGGTCAGGATGGTGATGTCGGCGTAGCGATAGCCGTGGCCTTGTGTGAGTTCCTCAACCAATTGTCTTATTCTTTCCAATGGGTAATCACACTGGTTTTCAGCGTCATACAATGCAACATCAACACAACCTTCCTCTTTTTTATTGTTTTTTTGCGTTATCGAAACCTCCTTGCCGAAAGCCGTGTTAATGTCAGCATACACTTTTTGCGACGTTTCGGAAAGGCTTCCGATGGCGAAGGTGAAGAAATCGTTGTTGAAGCCAACCACATTGCTGAACGAGCGATAGTTTGTGCCAAGGTTGTGGAAGCAGAAATTGTCGATGATGTTCCTTTGGTATTGGTTGAAGACGGCTTCGCGCTCGTCGTGCGGCATGGCATAGATCAAGGGCAAGTCAACGATTTGTCCGACTTCGCCACTGCGGAACCGGTAGATGGACTGCTTGCCATCGCCAACCACCATGGCCGTTCCGCCCGACGAAAGGGCGTTGTCAACCAGTGGGAGTAGGTTTTGCCATTGCATGACCGAGGTGTCTTGAAACTCATCGACAAAGAGATGCTTGAACTGCTCGCCCAAACGCTCGTAAACGAAAGGGACGCTGTAGTCACCGAGCACCCGTTGCAAGAGCTTGTTGAACTCGGAGATGTGAACCACTTCATCCTCGTTGGCCATCAGTTCGATTTTGGCCCTGATTTGTGCCCGCAAAGCATAGAAACAGAGCATGTTGCGCTGTCCTTCATAGAAAAGGTATGCGCCTATTCCCTGCTCGTAGGCGGCCTTTAGTTCGGCGAGTGCCTGCCCCAGCTGTTGCCCGATGCGTTCCAATTCGGCAGCGGGAAGGCGCTTGGCGGCAGCGGCCGAATGCCATTTGGCATTGCCTTCGGCCACAGACGCAAACCGCTGGTTCACAGCCTCGTATTTTCCCTCTTTCACCTTGTTGACGAAACTGGCGAAGCCGTTTCTTCCGTATGAGAGGTCGTCGATGGTGAGACCGTTGTCCTGCACCATTCCGAGGATTTGTGTTGCCAACTCGCGAATGCGGCGTTCAAATCCAGCTGTCTTGTCGTGCAAGAATGCGGCGGCCTCTTTGTAGCGCGGCTCGTCCATGCCGAGGTTGGCTTCGTCCTTTTGGTAGGCTTTCTCTTTCAGCAGTTTCACGACAAAGTCCGTCAGGTTCCGCTTGATGTCGGTTGAGCGTTGGTTGCTGAAAGCATTCTCGTAGAAGTCGGCCATCATTTGGGTGAGGAAAGGATTGTCGTTGCTGATTTGCTGTCCTATGTTTTCGGTGACGGCTTGCGCCACTTCGTCGTCGTCAACGCTGACGGAGTATTGCCCGGGCAGGCCGAAATCGTGAGCGAAGGTGCGCGACAGTCTTTGCACGAAAGCATCGATAGTGCTCACGCAAAAACTGCTGTAGTCGTGGATGATATGCGCCATCAGCCGACGCGCATTGTTTTTCAGTTGTTCGGAAGTGAGGTTCATTTCCTTCATCAAGTCGGCACCCATGCTTGTTTGGGCTGCGTCGTCGCAGCCGATGATGTCGCGCAAGTGCCCGACGATTTTGGCCTTCATTTCGTTGGCAGCGGCATTGGTGAAGGTGATGGCAAGAATGTGCCTGAAATTGTCGGTTTGGGCCTCGCTTTGGAGGCAAAGCATCAGGTATTCCTTAACGATGGTGTAAGTCTTTCCTGCTCCAGCGGAGGCCTGAAACACTTGGAAATGAGCTGATTGTGTCATGGCTTGAAAGGCACGTTCTTGGGGTTCTTGTTGATGAGCGGACCGCCTTGCAACACGGTTTTCTTGGGCTTGAACAAAGTCCTGAAGCTGTCGAAAGTCCTGCTGTAGGTCAAGCCGAGGCCTTGCGTGTAGGGCGCGAGCTTGTCGAAGGCGAGGCTCGAATAATTGTTGTTGTAGTTGGAATGGTTGTAGAAATGCGCCATCAGCCGCCCGTCCTTGGTCAGCTTAAGCTTGGCGTCCACTTCGCCTACGAAGTTGGAGGCGTTTGATGCCGCGTTGCTGTTGTTGTCGGTCACCATTCCCAGATTGGTTTCGATGATTAGGCGGTTCTCAAACAGTTCCATCTTGAGTGCCATTTGCAGCTCTTCCACCGAGTTGTAGCCAGCCCCAGGGTTGTAGCGGAAGCCGAGGTCCAAGTCTTTGCTCAGCTCCAAGTTCATGCCGCCTCCAAACAGGTTGCTCGACAAGGCTCCGAGCGGGTCACCCATGTCGTTGGCGTTGCTGAATGAACCCAACACGAGCAGCGACAATGCTTGTGTGCTCATCACGGCTTGGTTGGTGGTGTCGATGAGGGCATACACGGTTTGCTTGACATCTTCTGAGGCATTGGGCAGGTTGAGGCCGAAGGTGATGGTCGGGTTGAGCAGCGCATCCTTCAGGTGGATGAGGCATTCGGCGTTGACGCTCGTGCTGCCGCCGTATGACGTTGAATCGACTTGAACGCCTAACGAAGCGAGTGAGGTCTTGACGGAGTACACTCCCGTGGCGTTGATGCGCCCGTCGGTAGGCGAACCCGTCCACGAAATGGTGCCGCCTTGTCTCAAGCTGAAGTTTTTCGTCAATATATCCTTGAAATTCAGAATGAAACGACCTTCTTTGATGATATAGTCGCCAAACAAGCTCAGGCTTTCGGTGCTCGACGAGCCTAAT
>ONVP01000143.1 GCA_900321315.1 uncultured Bacteroidales bacterium | reverse complement strand
TATGGTCTTGCCGGGCGAAATGCGGGAAAAAAGTTTGTGCTCGCCCAACAGTTTTCCCGTCAAGTAGGCAAACATATCGTCCAACCATAACAATCCGAAAATCAACAAGATAAGATGCGAACCAGCCATCTGACCGAACAAGTCGGAACGATACATGAACAGCAGCAACGAAGTAGGCAAGCTGAGAAAAAACAACGAAGCGTAGAGGTTCGAAAACAAGGTTTTTTGTTCGTATTTCGTTGAGAACAAGGCAAATAAAAACGGAAGCGTCACAACAAGCGATTCCATCATCAGCCACTTCATCGGAAGGAAATGCAAAGCCACCAAAGCCGCCAAAACATATGCACCTATTGAAAGCAACTCGCTCAGAATGAGATATTTGATTTCCATAACACCATGCAACCGACACATCTCGAAAGTGCCGATGCCGACCACAAGCGCAAGCAAGGCCGCGCAGGTCCACGGCGAAACAATCACGCTGGCGACGACCACCGCCGCAAAGATGATTCCTGAGATTGTTCTTGTTAGTAATTCGTTCATTTTCAGATTGTCCATTTTTCGGACGCATACGATGCGTTCCTACAGTCCTTCGTCCTTCACCGAATCATGGCTTTCGTCGGTCATCATCCGGAGGTAATTCACATAACGCCAGTCGGCAATATCGCCGTTTTCGACCGCCGTCTTCACCGCGCAACCCGGTTCGTGGGTGTGGGTGCAGTTGGCGAAACGGCATTCGCTCATCAGTTCGCGCATTTCGGGGAAACGCTGCGCAAGGGTCTCTTTCTCAAGGTCATACAGCACAAACTCCTTGATGCCGGGCGTATCCACAATCCAAGCATCGAAACTCAAATGGTGCATCTCGGCGAAAGTCGTGGTGTGCTTGCCTTTTTCGTGATAGTCGGAAATCGCGCCGATGCGGACATTCAACGACGGGTCGAGGGCGTTCACCAAGGCCGACTTGCCCACACCAGAGTGCCCCGAAAACAGGCATATCTTCCTTTGCATCAAGGTTTTAAGCTCCTCGACTTGGAAACCCGTCTTGGCCGAAACGCCAAACGAAGTGTAGCCGAGGCTTTGGTAATACTCGATCAAAACGCACATTTCCCCTATCTGCTCGTCCGTGTAAAGGTCGCATTTGTTGAAGATGACGGCGGCGGGAATGTGGTAGGCTTCGGCGGTCACCAAGAAGCGGTCGATGAAGCCCGTAGAAGTGCGAGGGTGCGCGATGGTCGCCACCACGATGGCCAAATCCACGTTGGCGGCTATGATATGCGAGGCCTTGCTGAGATTAACTGACTGGCGCACAATCAGATTATCGCGGGTTTCAATCTTGTTGATGACCCCAGTTTCCTTGCCAGGTTCCTGCTCGAAATGCACGTTGTCGCCGACCGCCACCGGATTGGTGGAACGGATGCCGTCCAAGCGGATTTTTCCGCGCAGGCGGCACTCCCACTGCCGACCCTCACCGTCCAAGACGATGTACCAACTGCCCGTCGATTTAATGACCTTCCCTAACATTTTTGATAACGTTTTCCTGGCATTGCCATCAGCACGCCGTCAAATTCAAGATTCAAAAGCAAAGCCGCGATTTTGGTGGTCGGCAGCTCGGTTTTCACGATGATGTCGTCCAAATTGACCACCGCGCTCGCGCCAAAGCAGTCCATAACCAATTTTTCCTCGTCGGTGAACTCACGGAACAAAGCCGTTTGCTTTTCGGTCTTTGTTTCTGAATCCCAACGCATTATATAACGCAGATTCAACACACTCTCCATCAAGTGGGCGCGGTTGGTGCGGATGAGGTAGTTGCAACCTTGGCTGTACAGGTCGAGAACACGACCTGGATAGGCGAACACGTCGCGATTGTAGGAATTGGCGATGTCGGCGGTAATCAGTGAGCCGCCTTTCAACGCTGATTCGATAACCACAACGGCATCCGCCATGCCCGCGATGATGCGGTTGCGGCGCGGGAAGTTCTCGCGGTCGGGTTGGGTGCCGCTGAGGCATTCGGTGAGGATACCGCCACCCTGTTCAATCATTTCATTGGCCAATTTCCTGTTGGGCGCGGGATAAACCTGTTGCATCCCGCAACCCATCACCCCCACTGTCGGGATGTTGTTTTTCACTGAGGCTTTGTGGGCGCAAGTATCGACACCGTATGCCAAACCGCTTACAATCAACACATTGTCTTGTTCCAAATCTTCCACCAGCTGGTTGCAATTTTCCTTGCCGTACTCGGTGATGTTGCGCGTCCCGACGATGGCCACCACGCGGTTGGCGTTGAGGTTGGCCGCACCTTTATAATACAGCATCATCGGGCCGTCGTCGCATTGCAGTAGGCGGCGCGGATAGTCGGAATCGAGGAAGAAAATGGGTTGGATGCCATTCTTCTCGATGAAATCCATTTCCTGTTCGGCACGTTTCAGATAAGGTTTTGGGTTGCAGATGGCCTCGATGGAAGCCTCGCGCATCCCCGAAATCTTCTCCAACGACTTGCGCGTTTCCTTGAAAATGGCCTCCGCGCTGCCGCAATAATGCATGAATTTCTTCCCACTGATGTCGCCGATGCCTGGGAGCAGAGTCAATGCTATTTGATATTGGAGGTCGGTCATTTTTTTGTTTGTTTTGCAGGGATTAAAATCGCCTACTTGATTTCTGTTCGCCCTTTCAGGGCTTTAGTTCCGTCGGATTTCAAATCCGACGGTTGTGAGGCGAGGATTTGAAATCCCCAATTCAGCACGAGCGGATTGCAAATCCGCTCGAACCCTTAGTCAAGTTTTAGCACAGCAAGGAACGCCGACTGTGGCACTTCGACATTGCCAACCTGACGCATACGTTTCTTGCCAGCCTTCTGTTTTTCAAGCAGTTTGCGTTTACGCGACACGTCGCCGCCATAGCACTTCGCCGTCACGTCCTTGCGCACTTGGCGCACCGTTTCTCGGGCGATAATCTTCGCTCCGATGGCCGCTTGGATGGCGATATCGAACTGGTGTCGTGGTATCAGTTCCTTCAGTTTCTCGCACATGCGCCGACCGAAGTCGTAGGCATGGGCGCGGTGTATCAAGGTCGAGAGGGCATCCACCGACTCGCCGTTGAGCATGATGTCCAATTTCACCAAGTCAGCGTCCTGATAACCAGCAATATGGTAGTCGAACGAGGCGTAGCCCTTCGAAATGGATTTCAGTTTGTCGTAGAAGTCAAAGACGATTTCCGAGAGCGGCATCTGGAAAGTCAGTTCCACGCGGTCGGTGGAGAGATAGACTTGGTTTTTCAGAATACCGCGCCGGTCGATGCAGAGGGTCATAATCGGGCCAGTGAACTCATTCTTCGAGATGATTTGCGCGAGGATGTATGGCTCCTCAATATGGTCAATCTTAGTCACTTCGGGCAAGCCGCTGGGGTTGTGCACCTCAATCATCTCGCCGTCAGTCCTGAAGCACTTGAACGACACGTTCGGCACCGTCGTGATGACATCCATGTCGAACTCGCGGTCAAGGCGCTCCTGAACGATTTCCATGTGGAGCAAACCCAAGAAGCCACAGCGGAAGCCGAAGCCCAAGGCCGCCGAAGATTCTGGTTCCCAAACCAAACTCGCGTCGTTGAGTTGCAGTTTCTCCAACGAAGCCCTAAGTTCCTCATAATCATCCGCATCTACGGGATAGATACCCGCAAACAACATGGGTTTCACGTTCTCGAAGCCTGCCACCGGCTCGGCACAAGGCCGTTCGACATGCGTGATGGTGTCGCCCACTTTGACCTCTTTCGAGCTTTTGATGCCCGAAATAATGTAGCCCACATCGCCCGCAGAAAGCTCATTCTTAGGCACTTGCTTCAGTTGCAGCACCCCGATTTCGTCGGCATGGTATTCCTTGCCCGTGGCAAAGAACTTCACAAGGTCGTTGGTGTGCAAAGTGCCGTTCATCACGCGGAAATAGGCGATGATGCCACGGAACGAGTTGAACACCGAGTCGAAAATCAAGGCTTGGAGCGGTGCTTCGGGGTCGCCTTTCGGGCATGGGATGCGATCGACGATGGCATCCAACACGGCGGGAACGCCCTCGCCCGTGCGGGCACTGACGCGCAAAATCTCACTCGGGTCGCAGCCAAGCAAGTCCACCATCTGGTCCTCCACGATGTCGATCATGGCACTGTCCATGTCGATTTTGTTCATCACGGGGATGATTTCAAGATCGTGCTCAAGGGCCGAATAGAGGTTGGCAATCGTCTGGGCCTGAATGCCTTGCGTGGCATCCACCACAAGCAAGGCACCTTCGCAGGCGGCGATACTACGCGAAACCTCGTAGGAGAAGTCCACATGGCCGGGAGTATCAATAAGATTGAGCGTAAACTCCTCACCTTTATAATTATACTTCATCTGGATGGCGTGGCTCTTGATGGTGATGCCGCGCTCGCGCTCGAGATCCATGTCGTCGAGAACTTGATTTACCAATTCCTTGGAATTGAGCGTGTTAGTCAATTCCAAAAGCCTGTCGGCCAGGGTCGATTTGCCGTGGTCGATATGGGCTATGATGCAAAAATTACGGATGTTTTTCATATTAACCTCCCATTACGCTCGTTTGCCAACTTTTTGTGTCCTATCATAGACATAATTGCGGAATAACCAATCTTTGCTTTGCTCAGTAGGCTCAATATCAATGGTTTGCAAAGGAGAAACCGCAATCAGATTGTTAGAGTATCGCGTTAGATAATTGACTGTTTCCACCGAATTCACACTTTGGTTTCTCTGCAACGAATTGATTACCTTTGAAATGAATCTGTATTCCTTTTCGGAAAAAAATCCTTGTAAGAGGCTCAGTTTCTTTTGGGAATAGCGCACCTCAACTCCCTGATTATCAACGATAATAAGTCCAACGCTCAGTTGTTCCGAGATTTCCGGACGAATCACCGCATAAATGATGCTATATCTTAAATTGTTCATTTTTCAATATTTTCTGTTAAACACTCGGTAAAATTCCGCCAAACACCTTCAATCCACTCAGAATCAAAAAGTTGACCTAACTTTTTCCCAACAACATCGGCAGGGACATTCCAATCCGTTGGCATGGACATCAAAATTTGTGAAGACATCTGCCCACAGCTTTCGACACAAGCCATATAATAGTTTTTCAACGCGCTGACGAATGCTTCTATTACCATAGGATGATTGTTTCGGACAATGTATTGGAACAAGTCTGAGTTCAGTATGCTATCTGTCGTAGTTAATTGCGACAAAGGGAAATCAAACGTGGCGGTATTGAATATGCAACCATAGTCGATGGGGATCAACTCTTCGTTCAGAACGTCATACAACAGATTAGCGTTGTTGGCGTTGCGGTCTTCATTGGCCATCCAAAAGTCGAACAACGCAATGCGCAAAAGTTGCACAAGTGGCATGGCATTCGGTTTCACTTGCCTGCTGATAGAAGGCGTAATATCCACAACTCCATCCTTTTTCCTGCTCCCAATAGCCAAAGCCGAATGATTGATTTTCGACCAATGCGAGGGTCTTATCCTTACAAAAGCAATTTCCGGCGTGTTGAGATGCCATGCAGCAGCCATCTGAGCACCAACAAGTTCGCATACAAGTTTGTAAGCAGGCATTGAGGAACGCATATACTTACAAATGTAGGCGTTTTTGTCGGAACACATGACCAAAACAGGCTCCTCTCCTGTAAGATATTGCCTTTCAATGGATTTAACGCTGTCTAACAACAGAATTGACATAGCCTCTACTCTACTTGTTGATTTGGGTGCAAAAGTACAAAAAATTATTGCTGTCCGCTAAACATTTGTGTGGGTAGAAAAAACAGGCTGAACTTTTTGGATAAAGTCCAGCCTTTATCGTTACCTTTGTTTCTGCT
>ONVP01000325.1 GCA_900321315.1 uncultured Bacteroidales bacterium | reverse complement strand
GGTTAGGAATATGAATGCAAATCTTTTCATGACTGTTTAGTTTTCGTTTCTGAATTGTTCGATCCAGCCGTTGGGTTCAGCTTGTTCGAGCACCCATTCGGCCACTTTGTTGTCCTCCGGGAAGGGAGGCGTGTTCAATGCATGGTATTTCTCATACTTGAGATACAACATCACGCGGTCAACATACCAAGCCAAGTCGGTGAAGGTGCCGCAGGCTGGCGTATTGAGGCAGACGCGCCCCGCAAAGTCGCCGAAGAAGCGGATGTTGGGATGCCAAGGATGCGGAATCTCCTTGCCTTCGTGGTTCTTGGTGAGAAACTTGAACTCCAGCTTGCTGTCGACGGCGGGATAGTTGTTGGGGATGGTGATGTTCATGTGGAACTCGTCGGCGATGACGGGCTTGCAAAGGCCGTTGGCATCGGGTTCCTCGATGTTGCAGAACGACTTCACCTTGAAGATGATTTCATACTGCGTGGGCAGGTTGTCGGCGTTGCGCTTGCGGATGATGTATGTGATGTCCTTGTCGTCCCTGAAGCGCTGGTCGATGGCCGACCATTCGTGCATCAGCCGGCGATTGCGGCCCACGAAGCGCATCTGCTTGTATTGGTCGATTTCTCTGACTTGTTCGGCTTGTTCCATGGCAGTCCGGTTTTTGGTGGTTTAACCAGCGATAGGGTCAGAAATGACTTCCAAAGTGTCGCCCAACTTGACATTGTAGTCGAGCAAGGTCTTTCTGGTTTTGCCCACTTTGGGTTGCAGGATGATGTCGCGCCCCGTAACCTCGTCCTTCTTGCCGAAGAAATATTCGGTGGGGACGTAGTCGATCATTTCGGGCATGTCGAAAATGCGCGTGCCCGTGGCATCGACCGCCTTGCGCAGGTTGTTCATCAGCACTTCCAAATCCGTCGTCGGATCGTTGATTCTGAACTTGATGGTCTTGTTTTTGTACCTGAGGAATAAATGAAAGTCTTCCATGATGCTTGATTATTTGATTGTTACTTTATTGATTATTAGCTTATTGTATGACGACCCTTTCGGTTTTCACGTTCTCACCGTTGTTGATGTGCAATACGTAAATGCCTTGCGGAAGCGCTACGCCGATGGTTTGCTGTCCGTTAGCCACGACTTGCTTGTGGATGAGTTTCCCGTCGAGGGCATAGACGGACAACACGGCCTCGTCGCCTTCATTGACGACGACAAGCTGCTCGCCTGTCAGTGACGGATTGGGATAGACCCTGAAATCAGCCTTGCTTTCACTCACGGTGCAGACCGCGCTAAAAGCGCCGCAGAAAAGGTTGCCCTGTGCATCGGCATTGAAGCTGACGTAAACCTGATAGTCGCCCTCGGCCAAGCCTTCAACCGGATAGTAATACTGCCCGTTGGCTCCAGCAATGGCATTGCCATCCTTGTACCACTGGTATTTGTAGTTGTCCTTGGGATTGGGATAAATCAGGAGATAGGCCTTTCCGTCGTGTTTCTTGGCCACGATGCTTTGCACGTCGCTGTCTTCGATGTAGGCTTGCACCGTGACGTCAACGCTGAGATTGACGGAACAGCCCGACTCGGGGTCTTCGGCCATCAACTTAACCTTTTGTGCGCCCTTCGAACCCCAAAGCACGGTGAGCGTGTGGCCCGACGGTTCCACGACCGCCTTCTCATCGGTAACTTCCCATGTGAGGATGGCATCGCCGGCATGGGCAGCGGTATAAATGCATTCCAGACCTGTGCAACTGCTGAGGTCGCCGCTGAGGGTCAGGCCGCTCATGTCTTTCACCACAATGGTGACCACGTTGCTGTAAACCTCGCCCAAGGCATTGGAGGCCGCGAATCGCAGCTTCCAGCCGTTATAGGAAGCGTCCAAAGCCTGGCCTTCATAAGCGACGACTTCTTCAAACGAACTGTCGGGAGCCATCTGCCAACCTTGTTCGGTGGCATCGCTGACCGACGGCGCGGTGAGTTCCAGCGATTCGTCAGCGCAGATGGGTGCGGGCGCGGTGATGTCGCTATTGATGACAGGGAGATTGCCTTCAGGCTCGAAAATGGCACTGACCATCACGTCGAAATCGGGCATGACAAAGGTCTGGTCTTCAATTTCGACGGTTTGGTCGACCTCCTCCTTGTTGAACACCATGAGCGACCCCAGCTCGTAGCCTTCGTCAGGCGTGGCGGTGATGGTAACCGTAGTGCCCACTTCCACTTGGCCGGAAGGACTGACGCTGATGGAGCCATGTACAATCAAAGGACTGATTGTAATACTATGTGTTTCAACGCTTTGAGCCTCAAATACAGCCACCAAGGAACGGTCGTCGGTCACGGTGAAACTGTATTCTGCATCGGTGGACACTTGCGTGTCGTTTTCAGTCCATTTGGCGAAGGTAAAGCCTTCGTTGGCAGTGGCGATGAGGGTGCATTGTTCGCCGTGTTCATATTGGCCTGCGCCAGTCAGGGTGCCACCATGCTCGGGGTTTGCGGTAGCCGTGATGGTATAAATGGTGGGGACTTCGTTCACCTCGAAGTTGGCAACAAGTATGATGTCGCCGGTCACGTGGAAGGTATAACTTGTTTCTGTGCTGACTTCTTCGCCGTCTTTGGTCCAGTTATGGAA
>ONVP01000065.1 GCA_900321315.1 uncultured Bacteroidales bacterium | reverse complement strand
ATTTCACCGAATTGGTTGGGGCACTGAAGCAATACGCCAAAGTATTCCTCGTTGCATTCAAACTTGTTGATGTCATCGACAACAACCTCAATGCCAAGGAAATGGGCGCGGGTCTTGATGACCTCGATGCTCTGCGGGAACACGTCGTTGGCGACGAAGAACTTCTTCACGCCGGCCTTCACTTGGGCGCGGCTACGGCTGTGCCAAAACATCAGCATGGCCTCGGCAGCAGCGGTGGCTTCGTCGAGCAAGCTGGCGTTGGCCAAAGGCATGGCGGTTAGGTCGCTGATGACGGTTTGGTAATTCACGAGGGCTTCGAGACGGCCTTGCGAAATCTCGGCTTGATAAGGAGTATAAGAGGTGTACCAGCCCGGATTCTCAAGGATGTTGCGCATGATGACGCCCGGGGTGATGGTGTTGTAATAACCCAAGCCGATGTAGGAGCGGAACTGTTTGTTCTTGGCACCCAATGCCTTGAGGTGGTTGATGACTTCGTATTCGCTCATGCCTTCGCCTAACTTGAGGTCTTCTTTCAGGCGGATTTCGGGAGCGATGATTTCATCGACAAGTTGTTCTTGCGATTTCACGCCGATGACCTTGAGCATCTTTTCAGCGTCGGATGCGGTGGGTCCGTTGTGGCGTTTGATGAAGTTGTTTCTGATCATATTTGACTCGTTTTGATTGATTTATTGAATTTCCTTAATTTTGTCTTTCAATGTTTTGATGTTTTCGATGGATTCCAGCTCGGTTCTCGGAATCTTGCGTAATTTTCTGTACCATTCCACAAAGGATTGCGTGTCTTGAAGTATTGTAAAACGCAGATAATCAAATTCTTTTCCACTAACTTTGCCTTTGTGTTTTTTGTAAAGATTGTCGTAGGCATCCATCGCCATTTCGCGTTGGTGAATCAATGCCCAGAACTCTGTTTTAAACAATTCGTTGTCGTCAGTCACAATAGTTTGCGGTGTTTCTTTGATTTCCTCATGTTTCTCCTCAGTTTCAGGGGAAGGAATGCTGTCTTGAATGTCCTCAGTTGTGTCTGGGATTGGATAGGGAAGGGTATCGACAAATGCTACGGTATCTGTATAGGGAAGGGGAGTCTTGTTTTGGGGTGCTGCTTCCCGATTCTGCGGTTTTTGTGGCTTGAAGACACCAATGGTAAGCACGGTAATTATACCGATGATAACAGCAATGGTGAAAACCCAAACCAAATAGTGCAAAACGGAAACCAACCTCTCCTTAAAAGGTTCGCGCTCGTATTGGGCGACTAATCTGCCATCATAAACTTGGTTGTCAGGAGTGGGAAAGTGTTTGAATCCAATAAAAACAAAACCTTTCGGGGGAATGATATAGTCCTCCACATCATGTCCATCCTCATATAGGGAATAGGGGCAGCCGTCCATTTTTTCCCCCATTCCGGCATCAATGCTGAAATGTCTTTCAGAAAAGCCTTCCATGTCGAGATGCGTTGGATGCTAGTTGAGCGTTTTGTTCATCGTGATGTAATCGGGATAGGGGAGTTGCTGGCCATTGATGGAGATGTAAGGCTTCACTTTCAGTCCCACATTGACGGGATTGCTGCTGGCACCGGCCAACTTGAAGGCCAAATTGACGATGGCATCCGCCGACTCGCCGCTGAACAGTTGGAACAGGTCAGTCATGATGGGAATCGAGATGACATTGCTCGCATTGGCCGGCACGTTGATGGCTTGGTTCAGCGTAGTGCTGACCACCTGTTTCCCGTTCAAGGTCAGGATGTAATCCATTTTGGCCATCGAAGCTGCGATAGAGTTGGGGTTGCTAACATCAAGATTCACATTGAACGTCACGGGCAGCGACTTGCTCATAATGGCATTGGTGAGCGAAAGCAGTTGCGTGACATTGAGGCTCTCTTTCGTCATGCCTTTGCTCAGGTTGACGCCCAGCATCTGGATGTTGTTCACGTTGTTGAAATTGAAAGTGCAGTTGGCGAAGTTGGCCATCTGCGCAACCTGCGTAAGCACATCGCACGAGGCCAAACTCAGCCCTACGAACAGAATCATTAAGGTTTTCTTGACTTTTGACATATTGTTTAACTTTTTAATTTTCAATAGTTTGTGTTGACAACAAAGTAGGAGATGGATGGTCGTCAGCCCTTGTCCTACAAGTTTGCAATAATACAAAAAAAGTCGGACACTCAGCCCGACTTTGAGAAAAAAATCTTTGTCTGTCATAAACACGAGTTTTCTGGAATTGAATCATAAATTCTCAGAAATCGAAATTCTTGGGCAATTCATGTAAACCTACTTTATTCCTCTCCACGGCGCGAGGCGCGTTTGCGCTCAATCTCGTCGAGGATGATTTTGCGCAGGCGCAGGCTCTTGGGCGTGACCTCAAGATATTCGTCGTCGCGGATGTACTCCATGTATTCCTCCAACGAGAAACGCACGGGCGGAATGAGGCGGATGGCTTCGTCGCTGCCCGAGGCGCGCACGTTGGTCAAGTGCTTGGTTTTGTTCACGTTGACAACGATGTCGTTGCTACGCGTGTTCTCGCCGATGACCTCACCGGCATACACGTCCTCGTTCGCGTTGATGAAAAAAATGCCACGGTCTTGCAGCTTCCAGATGGCGTAAGGGATGGCCTGTCCAGTCTCCATCGAAATCAGCGCGCCGACGTTGCGTCCGGGCATCTCGCCCTTCCAAGGCTCGTAGTCCTTGAAGCGGTGCGAGACGATGGCCTCACCCTCGGTGACGGTCAAGAGCGTGTTTCTCAAGCCGATAAGTCCGCGAGCGGGGATGTCGAAATCAAGGCACATGCGGTCGCCTTTGGGCTGCATGGAGGTCATTTCGCCCTTGCGCGCACTGACCTGCTCAATGACACGACCCGAAAAATCTTCTGGCACGAGGACGGTGAGGGCCTCGACAGGCTCACATTTCACGTCATTGATATATTTCACGAGCACCTTGGGCTGACCAAGTTGGAACTCGTAACCCTCACGGCGCATGGTCTCCACAAGGATGCTCAAATGCAAAATGCCACGACCATAAACCATCAGAGCATCAGGCGAATCGGTGTCTTCCACCTTCAGGGCGAGGTTCTTCTCGGTTTCCTTATATAAACGTTCGCGCAAATGGCGTGAGGTAACATATTTGCCTTCCTTGCCAAAGAACGGCGAGTTGTTGATGGTGAACAACATGCTCATTGTCGGCTCATCGACATGGATGGGCGGCAGCGGCTCGGGGTTCTCGTAGTCGGCCACAGTGTCGCCGATCTCGAAATCGTCGATACCCATGAGTGCGATGATGTCGCCAGCCTCGATGGGCTTCTTGGTGCGTTCCTTGCCCAAGCCTTCAAAAGTATAGAGTTCCTTAATGGTGGAACGGGTGACGGAGCCGTCGCGTTTCACCAAAGAGACGTTCTGTCCAGCCTGCAAAGTACCGCGTTTCAGTCGGCCCACGGCGATACGGCCCACGTAAGAACTGTAATCCAAAGAGGTAATCAGCATTTGTGGCGTGCCTTCCTCGAATTTCGCGGGCGGGATGGTGTCGATGATGACATCCAAGAGGTAAGAAACGTTGTCGGTGACGTTGTTCCAGTCGTCCGACATCCAGCCTTGTTTCGAGGAGCCGTAGACAGTGGGGAAGTCGAGTTGGTCTTCGGTCGCGCCAAGGTTGAACATCAGGTCGAAGACGGCCTCTTGCACCTCGTCGGGACGGCAGTTGGGCTTATCGACCTTGTTGATGACCACGATGGGTTTCAGGCCCAGTTCAATGGCCTTTTGCAGCACGAAACGGGTCTGCGGCATGGGACCTTCGAAAGCATCGACCAACAGCAAAACGCCGTCGGCCATGTTCAAGACGCGCTCCACCTCACCGCCAAAATCGGCGTGGCCGGGAGTATCGATAATGTTGATTTTCACGTCCTTGTAGCGCACAGAGACATTCTTGGAAAGAATAGTGATGCCGCGCTCGCGCTCGAGGTCGTTGTTGTCCAAAATGAGTTGGCCGGGAGCCTCGTCCGATTCCTTGAAAAGTTGGGATTGATAAAGGATACGGTCCACGAGGGTAGTCTTGCCGTGGTCAACGTGGGCGATAATTGCTATATTTCTGATATTCTGCATTTTAGTAGAAATTTTCTTGAAAATCAAGGCGCAAAAATACGAAAAATCGACATTGTAATTTGAATCCATGCAATAAAAACTGACAAAATCATCAAAGGTTATCAGAAAAAATGCTACTTTTGCATTCGAAATGTTCGCGATTCGCGAACAGCGAACATTTAATTATAAATATTTGAATATGAAATCTCAAGACATTTTAATTCTTCTAAAGAAATTGACTTTTGAAGGGAAAAATCTCTCTTGTAGAGGTTTGGCCACATCATTGGGTATAAGTGCATCAAGTGTAAGTGAGAGTTTGGAACGCTGCAAGAAGGCACAGTTGGTTGACCGCCATAAGAAGAAGGTGAATGTGTTGGCGTTGCAGGAGTTTTTGGTACATGGTATCGCATACGTTTTTCCAGTGGAGGCTGGCCGTGTTGGTCGGGGTGTGCCAACTCATGTGAGTGCATCGCCTATTCAGGAGCACATCGCAAGCAATGCAGAGAGTTTTGTTTGGCATTATGCGAAAGGAACGGCACGTGGGCAGCAAATTGAACCGCTTTATCCAACCGTACCCGAAGCCGCTTTGCGCGATGAGGAACTCTATCAGTTGCTGGTGATTGTGGACACTTTGCGCATGGGGCGCGTCCGTGAGAAAGAAATTGCCATTGATGAATTGACCAAAAGAATAAACCGTTATGCCGAAAACCAATAACGAACGTTTGCATGAGATAGCAGAAGCCTTGCAGGACTTGAACGACAGGATCGTTTATGTCGGCGGCGTAATGGCAGGTTTATACGCCACTGACCCGACCGCCACGGAACCCCGTACTACAATCGATGTGGATTGTGTCGTCAATTCTACTTCATACGGAGAACATTCCGCGTTTGAAGAACTACTTCGTGCAAGGCATTTTCATAATGACCAATCACCTGACGCTCCGCTTTGCCGATGGATATATAAAGGTGAAAAAGTGAATGTGATGTCGATGGACGAAAATGTGCTTTCGTTTGGCAATCCTTGGTATCGCCCGGGATTTGATAAACGCGAGCCTTTCGTATTGTCTTCCGGGGAAACCATTTATCGGCTTTCGGTGACCTATTACATTGCCACAAAGATTGATGCGCTTCTTTCGAGAGGTGGCAACGATTGGCGCGGCGCAAAGGATTTTGAGGACATCATTTATGTGCTCAACTATTGTTCGGATTTCTTTGAAAGATTCAAGACGGAGGATGCCAAAGTGCAATCGTATGTGTCTGAACAGTTTGCACGAATGATAAAACGTCCCAATATCGCGGAAGAGATTGAATGTGCTATCGCTACAGATGAAATTGAGCGCACGGATATGGTTTTGGAACTTTTGAAAACCATTGCCGAATATCATCCAAAAACAATGAAAATCCAGTTTGTCAGCGACTTGCATCTTGAGTTTCCGCAAAACAGAGCGTGGATTGCAAAGCATCCGTTTCAGGTGACTGGCGACATCTTGCTCATTGCAGGTGACACTGCTTATCTCGACCTGCCTGAATCGGGAAAGGATTCCTATTCCCAATACTCGTTTTGGGATTGGGCAGCAAAAAATTATAAGCAAGTGATTGCTTGTTTCGGCAATCATGACTTTTACGGTTATTATGACCTCGCTTCCATGCCCGATGGCTATTGCAAACAGATTCGCCCAAACATACATGCCTATTACAATATTGTAGTTCATCTCGAAGATACTGACATTATCGTTTCCACTTTGTGGTCGCACGTAGAACCGTACAATTCCTATATAACTGAACATGGTGTGAGTGATTTCTATCGGATTAAATACAAAGGTTACCGTCTTTCAAGCGATTATTTCAACAAAGAACACGAAAGATGTCTAAACTTTGTGAAACAAGCAGTTGCTGAAAGTACGGCCAAGACTAAAATTGTGCTTACCCATCATGTACCGACCCAACTTTGCACGGCCGAGGAGTTCCGTGACAGCAACATCAATGGTGCGTTTACAGTGGAATTGGGCGATTATATTACGGATTCGGACATTGATTTTTGGATTTATGGCCATTCTCACCGCAACATTGATGCACAAATAGGCAAAACCCGCATTATTTCCAATCAGTTGGGTTACATTTCGCATGGCGAATACTTGACAAACGGATTTGATTCGGGTAAGTTCATACAGATATAGTTAATTGAAAAAATACAAGTATGGAAAACTTGGATTATAGAGAATTACAAAAATGGTTGGATGATTTGAAAGAAATACCCATTCGACCAGCAAGAGTAAGGACTTTGATGGATATCACGGGTATTAAACATCATGAAAACTTATGGTCTGATATTTATCAGTTTTTCTTTACAATTGGTGAAGAACATCATCTTGGTGATGTTTTCATAAGAAGTTTAGAATCTCACATTGGTTTGAAGACATGTTTTCTAGAATCATTTTCAGTAACAAGAGAATTTGTTGTTGATGAAAAACGAATTGACTTGTTGCTTTGTGATAATCGAAATAATAGGGCAATTATTATAGAGAATAAAGTTAATCACTTGTTGAATAATAATTTGAATCTTTATTATAAGGAGGTTCGTAACAAGGGATATTCTGATGTTATAGTTGTAGTGTTGGGAATTAAAAAGTATAATCTGAAATACTATAATCAAGCAAATGAGATTCCGGAATCAAAACGATTTAGCATCACTCATAAAGAACTGATTGATGAGGTTGGCAATAAGATTTCAAGATATTTCAAACAAGCAAAACCGCAGTATCTTTATCTACTTCAAGAATTTTCAAAAAACATTATAAACAAAACGAATGAAATGAATACGGATGAATTAAGGTTCTATTATGATGAAAATAACCGTTTAAAAATCAACCAATTGTCGGATATTCGCAATCATGTAATTGAGTATGTATCTGCTGCAATGGCAAACAAAGAGGTTCTTATGCCTTTGTTTAAGAAATACGATTTGGATTTGAAAGTCGACAAATGTAAAGACAATCATTACATTTATTATCCATACAAAGGATACGAAGGGAAGGCTATGATTACTATAGTGTATCATAGTTTGTGGGATTTTAAATCTAATGGATGTAGAATTCAAGTGATATTAGAGTTTAAAGGTGATGAGATGATTAATTGGGTAATGAAACATAATAGTGATAAATCCATGAATGGTTTGAATAAAAACCAAAAGTATTGGCATTATTATAGTTGTGAAATACCTATTAAGCCTGAAGAACTGGAGAATGATTTTCAAGAGTGTTTATGTAAGAAATTGTCGGATAATAGTCTTTGCCCAACTTATAGGATCGGAAAAGAAATATTAGAACGGTACGAAAAAGACAAGCAGTAGTATTACTTGGATGTTGTTATCCAATAAAACTCTTCCTTAGCCACAATCGGCCTAAAATAATCATCAATAATCCCTTGCTCAACAAGTTCTTTCGGCGTGCCTTGGCGCAGGGGTTGGTGCGGTGCCATCACCCAGAGGCGGTCGGAATGGCGGAGGAGCAGGTCGAGGTCGTGGCTACTGAAAAGGATGGTCTTGTGCTGCTCACGCGAAAGTTTGTGCATGATATTGACCAACTCGATTTTGCTCGGATAGTCCAAGAAGGCGGCGGGTTCGTCCATGAAAATAATGGGCGTGTCCTGCACTAAGGCCTTGGCAATCATTACTTTTTGTTTCTCGCCATCGCTTAGTGAAACGAAATTGCGGTTGGTGAGGTGGCCGATGCCGACGGTCTGAAGGCTGTCATAAATGATTTGCTCGTCCTCGGCTTTCAGTCGAGCGAGGAGGCCGAGATGGGGATAGCGACCAGCGGCTACGATGTCGAAAACCTTCAGGAAAAGGTCGTCGGGCTTCTCAGTCAGCACAAGGCTGAACAGCGAACTGCGCTCGGTGGGGGAGTAATCGCGCAAGTCCTTCCCGAACAGTTTGACTTCACCACCGATTGGCTTAATACTGGCCGAAAGTGTCTTGAACAGCGTCGTCTTGCCCGAGCCGTTGGGACCCGCCAAGGCCACGATGTCGCCCTCGTTGAGGCTGACATTGACTTCGGGAATCAGCGGCTGGCCTTTGTAGCCGATTAACAGATGATATGTTTGGAGCACCTCTTGCATGACAGGGATTTTTTAACTACGGATTACGCGGATTAAACGAATTTTTTCGGATGAGAATTTGGGATGCAAGCATCTGATTATTACGGATTGAAAAGAGCTGGTAGGAATCCGTATGAATGGGACGCTTGCGTCCTCGAAATTTCGGGACAAATATCCGTAAAATCCGTTGAATCCGTAGTTTGTCATCACTAATCAATTTTGACTGAATCGTTGCCGGTGGAAGATAACCCACAGCACAATAGGCGCACCAATAAGTGCCGTGACCGAGTTGATAGGCAGGTTGCCTTCAAACGAGGGCAGACGCGCGATGAGGTTGCAGAACAAGGCCAAATCCATGCCGATGAAGGCCGTGGCGGGAATGAGCAGTTTGTGGTCGCTGCTCTTGAACAGGAACCGCGCGATATGCGGCACAGCCAAGCCCAAGAAGGCGATAGGCCCGCAAAACGCTGTAATGAGTGCCGTAAGGAAACCCGAAGCCAAAATGATGAGCATACTGCTCCGCCTGATGTTCACACCGAGGTTTTCAGCGTAACGCTCGCCCAACAGCAAGAGGTTCAAGGTCTTGAACAACAGGAACGAGGCGACGGCACCACCCACAACGGCGATGGCGAAGAAAGGCAGTTGCGCCTTGCTCACATTGGAGAAACTGCCCATGCCCCAAATAACAAAGGAGTGCAACCCTTCCTTCTGGCTGAAAAACTTCAAAATATCAGTGACCGAGCCGGCGATGTAGGCAATCATGATGCCCACCAACACAAGGCTGACCATGCTTCGGAGCCTCGAACTCAGCGCGAGGATGAGCAACAGCACCGCAAAAGCTCCCAAAAAGGCCGCCACAGTGACACCAAAAGTAGACCACAACGCCAACGTATTGACAGACAGCCCCGTAGCCGTGCCCAACAAAATAACCAAAGCCACGCCGAGGCTCGAACCGCTACTGATGCCCAACAGGGAGGGGTCGGCCAAGGGATTGCGAAACAAGGTCTGCATCAAAAGGCCTGAAACAGAGAGTCCTATGCCCGCCAATAATGCCGTGATGGCTTGCGGCAGGCGGTAATCCAAAACAATGGTGCGATAAGTTGAACCTTCGCCCTCGAAGACTGCCGCCCAAATCTCCTTCATCGGGATGGACACCGAGCCGAAGCACAAATTCATCACGAAAAGCAACAGCCCGACCGCTATGATTCCAATGGAAATCAGTAGGATAGGAGCAGTTTGGCGGCGGATGGCGTTTTCGGTGGTCATGGTGGGATTGGTATTTTTTTGGAGGGTTATTCTCTCAGTTTCACCAACCTATCAAGGCTGGCCCCGATGCGGTTTTTGGCGGCCTCGTTGGTTTCGGCATTGTAGGCGGCGCGCACGTCGGGGAGATAGGTCAGGTATTGGATGTCGGCGATGTATTCCGCTGCAGTGGCGCGCACTTCGGGGCTTTCGTCAAAAAGCATCCCTTGAATCCAACGTTTGGCATCCCATGAATAGTGAGCCTTCAGCCACGCGAGGATTTCGAGTTTTTCCGCTTCCTCGCCGTAAACGAGTTTTTTGAGGCAACTGGCCTCGTGTTTCAGGTCGTCCACGGTCATCAGGATTTCCTTGTCGGTCACATGGGCTTTCATTTCCGCGCTTTGTCCGAAACGTTGGTTCTCAACGAGTTGTTTCATTGATTCCTCATCGTCCTCGACTTGTGTCCAACGCACCATGCGCGCAATCATCCACATTTTTCCGGGCGTGGCCTCGGGGTGGGCAATGCAGGAGAAAACCTTGCCTTTGCCGTAGTGGTTGCCGATGAAAAACGGTCGGTTGTTGGTCATGTCCGAAGGTGCGCCGCCTTCCTCATGCACGTCGCTCAGCATGGTGGCAAACTCCACAAATTGAATGGTATCGTCGGGCGCGGGCACGAACACGGGGCCTTCGTAATACATGCAATAAAGTGTGTCGGCATCGGCATATTCGCCGAAAACCGTCTTGCCTTCGTTGGTCAGCGCAAAGGCTGCAATGCCGTGACCGCGATTGTCGTGCTCAATGTCGATGGCTTGTGCGCCGTTGAGGGCGAGGCAGGAATATTCGGGCGTGTTCGAGAAGAGGTACGCGCCTGCGCAAATGCCGACGGCACCGCCACCGTTTTTCACGAACTCCTTGATTCTTTGGATGTTCTCGTGGCCGAGATTCTGATATTGGCGCGTTCCGCCGCCACCCGGCACGACGATGACATCAAGCGAGTCCAATACGCCTGCAGCGATGTCGGGAGTGGTGATGCAGCGCGCCGCAATGTCGCGGTCGAGCGAACAGGCTGCCAATGCCTCCCAAATGCAGGTCTGCGCTCCACCATAACCGTTGAACACGCCCGCGTGAATCTGTTGATTGTCAACAGTTTCCGTTTCATTGGCCTTGTTGCTGCACGAAACCATGCACCATGCGGCCATTACAACCGAAACGACAATGTAAAATATTGATAACGATGCTCATTCCCTGCTAATGCCAAAACTTGATCAATTTTTTCATCCATTAAAAAGATAATTTTTTAATAAATTATTCAAAAATATTAATAAATTTAATTTTTTTAATTAAACTTAAATA
>ONVP01000293.1 GCA_900321315.1 uncultured Bacteroidales bacterium | reverse complement strand
CACGAATTCCACGAAGTGAGCAATGAGAGCTATGGCCCCGAGGCCGAGGGCTACTTCGATGACCTCGACCAGCAGATTGTCAGCGCCCCTGAAGAGGATTGGACCGAGGAGGCCGTGGCCAAGCAGATACGGAAGTATTTCGACGCCGTGAACAAGACTTTCGTGTTATTGGAACTGGACTTGGATCCTTTCGACCTCGACAAGCAATTCTACACCAATTATTGGAACGAAGTCTATGAGGCGGTGCATGAAAAGGACCTCAAGCAGCAACTGGCAAAGGATATGTTCTTCATCGACGACAACCACTGGACTGCTGGCATGGAGCCGCCTCTCGCCGTGGAGAACATCAAAGTGGAGCTGCTGACCGGCGACATGGCCGAAGCCGAATTCACGCTGGTGGAAAAGGCAAGCGGTTTCCGGAAGAAGGCCATCCTCTCTCTTGATTACCAGCGCGGCCAATGGTGCATCAACAACTGGCTCGAAAAGAGCGGTGACGTTACAGGCAGCATCTTGGTACAGATGGAGAAGTACATTTATTAAGACAACATTACAAATCATCAGACACACTGTATTAACCTAAAAAATCAACACAATGGAAAAGAAAAATTTGAACAAATGGGGCAAGACCCTGATGATTGCCCTCATGAGCATTGGCATGACGACCTTCACGGGTTGCAACAAGAAATCATCGGGCGGCAGCAATGGCGGTTCCACCTCCGGCGACTCGTGGGCGCATCTCATCAACGAGACCGCGCACGAAGTGCAAGTCAACGGCAACACTTTGACTTATGGCGACCACGTTTACACCGTGAACGGCGAGATCAACCTCAACGAGACCAACTTCCAAACGGCGACGGCTTGGGTCACTTTCACCAACGTGCCTTCGGGCTACACCGAGTTTGAGGCCGTTTACAACAACCTCCTCGGCAAGTCGATGCATGGCACCGCTGCCATGATCCCGATGGCTTTCGAAATCTATGCCCGCGATGCCGCCCTTGGCGAGAAGTGCCTCAACCTGCTCTGCAACAGCACCTCCACTGTCCAAGGCATCGTGCGTCAGCTGAAGAACAAGTTCAACTACTCGGCCTACAGCCCCGAGAACGACCTGTATGTGCAGCGCTTCCTGCCGGCTGCCACGCTGAAGAATGCAGCATGGAACAATGGCTACAACCCTACCGAGCCTTACACCGTTGAGATGGTTCGCTCGGCCAACGCCCCGCAAGAAACGACCATCACGGGCTATGGCACCAACTATTACCTCTACATCCTGGCTCCCGGCGGATGGGATTCCTTCCAACGTGGTGTTGAGGTATGGCAAGCCATGGGTTCTGACTTGTACAAGGTCTTCAACTGCCCTTCCACCTACACGCAGTGCAAGAACATCCATGGCACTTGGAATGGCCTGAAATAATACGGCCTATGAGAAAGACAGCATTGTCATTTATTGTGCTCTGCGCCGCTTTGGCGGCGCAGGCACAAGTTTCGGAGAGCGCAAACTGGTATAACGGTTGTCTGACTTATTCCGCCAAGAACATGGCCGAAGGCAAGGTGCTGATGAATGCCATGGCCGAGGGCGAGGAGCATGAGTTCATACTCGTCCCCGTTGCCGGCAAGAAGGACACCTACACCGTCGCCGATGGCCCCAACGACTTTGTCAATGTGTACAGCGGCATCACCACCGTCCGCCACAAGCAGCAAGATGGCTTGGATGTGCTCTGTTTCTACGACAGCAAGAACCAGTTGCAAGCCGTCATGTCCAACGAGGGAGAGGAATGGGATGCCCAGAAAATCAATGTGGAGAGGTTCAAGCATCAACTGATTGGCCAGTACGAGCTGATGGGTAGTCCCGACGGCAACCTGAAACTGACCATCGATTGGAGCGACGAGGTCGTCATCAATCGCCAGCCGGCCTCTTTCAATATAGAGACCTTCAACGGCATGGTGATGGGCTACATCACCATCGGCTACTTCGACGACGGTGCCAACCGTTTGGAAGGCACATGGGAGGTCGTTCCCACGATAGAAGGTTTCAGGCTCTGTGGCCTCACTTTCGACGAGGAAACCAATTGGTGGGAACGCAACGGCGTCAATTTGGAGTTCAGGGAGGCGAATCCTCACATGGACCGTTTCGGCTATGCCAGCGTCATCCTGCTCAACGACAGGCAGTTCCGCAAGATGGACAAGGCAACGCTCCGCGTCATGCGCAACTCCATCCTCGCTCATCACGGCTACAATTTCCAGTCGAAGGACTTGCAGGAATACTTTGCCAACCAGCCTTGGTACAATCCCGCTGCCTCCAACGACGGAATCAAGCCGACTTTCCTCGAACAATTGAACATAGAGTTGATCAAGGCTGAGGAGAACAAATAACCATCGGCTATTCATGGAATAAACAACATATCTTTGCAGCGGGTTGTAGGGAAGGCATTAATGGGACTTCTGCCTCCTGACTGCCCGAAAACAAGAAAGGAAGTCCTTAATACAACTAACCAATTCATTATGAGAAGACACTTTACGTTATTACTGGCTTCAAGCATCTTTTGCTGCTGCCTCGCGGTTTCCTGTGGCTCGAAAAAAAGCGTTTCCAGCCCTTCCTCACAGGAAATCATCGTCCTTTACGAAAACGACGTGCACTGCGGAGTTGATGGATACGCCAACTTTGCGGCCCTTAAAAACGAGATGAAGGCGACTCACAAGTACGTCACCGTTGTTTCCAATGGCGATTTCGTCCAAGGCGGCAGCTTGGGAGCCTCATCCCACGGTCGCAACATCATCAACATCATGAACGAAGTGGGCTACGACTTCGTCACGCTCGGCAACCACGAGTTCGATTACGGCATTCCCCGCCAGCAGGAACTGATGGAAGCGCTTGAAGCCGAATGCCTCTGCTGCAACTTCAAAGACCTCAGGACGGGAAAACAGCTTTACGAACCTTATCGCATCGTCAGCTATGGTGGTTTTGATGTCGCTTTCGTCTGGGCGAAAAGTCCAACATAGAGCTGGGTGACCATTACAGCGGTAAAGATGCTGACGATGATACCGACCATGAA
>ONVP01000093.1 GCA_900321315.1 uncultured Bacteroidales bacterium | reverse complement strand
CTCCTCTATGCGGCCATATACCACGGTCCCGGTGGTAGGCTCCTTGGGTGTCGAGAAATCAACGACACTCGGCTTGGGCTGTTCGGCTTGCTTTTTGACAACAGCCACTTTTCGCTTTGCAGCATCGCCTTTGGCGATAAGCTGAGCGAAACCCGAAAGGGTCGTCAGTGCTATCAGGGCGGTTAAAGCAATTCTTTTCATGGCGTTTTCTCCTATCATTTATGGTTCAACGCAGAATGCACTGCAAGTATTGTGCCAAAAATGGATCAGTCGCCAGCGTGAAGTTTCTTCAGCCCGGATTTTTCCAGTTTTGCTTCGGCGTAAGCGCGGTCGATGACCAGCTCGGTCGCATTGATGTCAGAAGGCAGTTCAAACATGGCATCGTTGAGGAAGGCTTCCATGATGCTGCGCAGTCCGCGTGCGCCCACCTTGAACTCGATGGCCTTTTCCACCACGAAATCAAGCACTTCATCCTTGATGACCAAGTTGATGTGGTCCATTTTAAAGAGCTTCGCAAACTGCTTCACGAGGGCGTTCTTAGGCTCGGTGAGGATGCGTTTCAGCGCAGTTTCGTCCAAGGGGTTGAGGTGCGTGATGATGGGCAATCGTCCGACGATTTCGGGGATGAGGCCAAACTTCTTCAGGTCGGCGGGCGAGAGGTATTGGAGCATGTTGTCTTTGTCGATGACCTCGTTGCCGCCCGTGCCGTAGCCAATCACGTTGGTGCGTTTTCTTGCCGCGATGAGGCGGTCGATGCCGTCGAAGGCACCGCCGGCGATGAAAAGAATGTCCTTCGTGTTGATGGCCACCATGGGCTGCTCGGGGTGCTTGCGTCCGCCTTTGGGCGGCACATTGACGACCGAGCCTTCCAAGAGTTTCAGCATGGCCTGTTGCACGCCCTCGCCGCTCACGTCGCGGGTGATGCTGGGGTTGTCGCTCTTGCGCGCAATCTTGTCGATTTCGTCGATGAAGACGATGCCGCGCTCTGTGGCGGCCACGTCATAGTCGGCGGCTTGCAGCAGGCGCACGAGGATGTTCTCCACGTCCTCACCCACATAGCCGGCTTCCGTCAAGACGGTGGCATCGGCGATGGCGAAGGGCACGTTGAGCATCTTGGCGATGGTGCGGGCCAAAAGGGTCTTGCCCGTACCCGTTTCGCCCACGAGGATGATGTTCGACTTCTCGATTTCCACCTCGTCGGCCTCAACTTTCTGGCTGATGCGCTTGTAGTGGTTATAAACTGCCACAGCGAGGGTACGTTTGGCTTCGTCTTGCCCGATGACATATTGGTCCAAAAAGGCCTTGATTTCGGCGGGTTTCTTCAGTGTGAAGCCCTTCGAATCGAACTTGTTGTCCTTCTTCTCGTTGGCAAACTGCTCTTTGACGATGGCGTATGCTTGCTCGGCGCAACTGTCGCAAATCTGGGCATCGATGCCTTGCATGAGCAGCCGCACTTCGTTGGCTTTTCGTCCGCAAAAGGCGCAAACGTCTGATTTTTTGGCCATGGTTACGCCTTCTTGTTCTTGATGAGCACTTCGTCAATCATGCCGTAGGCTTTGGCTTCCTCGGCGGTCATCCAATAGTCGCGGTCGCTGTCGGCCCACACTTTGTCGTAGGTCTGGCCGGAGTGCTTGGCGATGATTTCATACAGTTCTTTCTTCAGCTTTTGGATCTCGCGGGCAGTGATTTCGATTTCGGTGGCCTGACCTTCCACGCCGCCCATGGGCTGGTGGATCATAATGCGCGAGTGAGGCAGGGCCGAGCGTTTGCCGGGCGTACCGGCGCACATCAGCACGGCGGCCATCGAAGCGGCCATACCGGTGCAGATGGTGGCCACGTCGGGGGTGATGAACTGCATGGTGTCGTAGATGCCCAAGCCGGCATAGACGCTGCCGCCGGGCGAGTTGAGGTAGATTTGGATGTCGCGCTTCGCGTCGGTCGATTCAAGGAAGAGCATCTGGGCTTGGATGACGTTGGCCACATAGTCGTCGATGGCGGTGCCGAGGAAGATGATGCGGTCCATCATCAGGCGGCTGAACACGTCCATCTGGGCCACGTTGAGCTGGCGCTCCTCGATGACGGTGGGACTGATGTAGCCTTGGCTGCGGACTCTCGACATGTATTGCTCAAGGCTCAGGGTGTTCATCCCGAGGTGCTTGGTGGCGTATTTTTGGAATTCGTTGATCATTTCCGCTCCTCCTCAAGTTTCTTCATGAAGTCCTTATAGTTGGTCTCGGCGTAGTTGATGTTCATCTTGCCCTTCAGGAATTGGGTCATCTTGATGTCGGCGAGCTGGTTCTTCAAGTGTTCTTTCTGCTGGTCTTCCTTAAGGTAGTTGGCGGCAATCTTGTCGAGATTGGCCTTCATGTCGTCCTCAAGCGTGGCGTAGTCGATGCCGGGGAAGATTTGCTTCAGCACGAAGTTCTTCACTTCCTCGTCGGTGACGATGAGTTCGGGGTTGTTTTGCGCGATGCTGTCCTCGATGAGCTGCCAGCGCAGGCCCTTCACATAGTCCTTTTCGTAGTTCTTCTCGATTTCCTCGGCGGTCACCTTGCCTTGGCTGTTCTCCACGAGCCAGCGTTTCAGGAAGGCGTCGGGCAGGTCGAACTTGGCGGCGGCCACGATTTCGTCAATCATCTTGTTGAAGAGGATCGGGTCGGTCTCGGCCTCGAATTGCTTCTCCATCTCGCCTTTCACCTTGGCCTTGAAGGTGTCGAGGTCTTTGACTTCCTGCTTCGGGAACACTTTTTCGAAGAACTCTTCGTCCAGTTCGGGCTTCTCGTTGCGGATGGCGTCGTCGATGATGATGTTGTAGTCGCTATCGACGGGAGCTTCGTCGCCCAGCACCTTGGCCACGGCTTCTTCGCTGCCGAAGGCCTTGGCGAGGTTCACGATGAACTCGGCGCCCACTTCCTTGCCGATGAATTTCTTGCGGATGGTCTTGTTGGTGATTTGGTCCATGTGGATGTAGAGGCCGTCTTTCTGGAAGCCGTTTTCCAGTTCCTTGTCGTCTTCGGCTTCGCGCACCTTCAGTTCGAGGCGGTCGTTTTCGCCCACAGTTTCAGGATGGCTGGTGTTGGGGTTGCGCTCCAACATGTCGTCGATGGCGCGTTGGATGTCTTCCTCGTCGGGGACGATGTGGTAGAAATCGACCATCGTGTTTGTGTAGTCGATGTTGATTTCCGGACGGATGGCTGCCTCGAAGCAGAAGTCCATATCGTCTTGGTTCTCAAGGTCGTTGGGCTGCTGGTTGTCGAGGTCGCTCAGCGGGTAGCCGATGACGTTGAGCTTGTTGTCGAAGATATATTTGTTGAGGTTGTCGGAAACCAAGGTGTTCAGGACTTCCATTTTTGCGCTGGCGCCGTACAGCTTTTTGATCATGCCCATCGGCACCATGCCGGGACGGAATCCGGGCATGTTGGCGCGTCGCCTCATTTGTTTCAGGGTGTTTTCAACGGTTTCTTGATAGTCAGCCTTTTCGACGCTGATTTTGATGGAGATCAGGTTCTCTCCTTTGGTGGTTTGTGTGATATTCATTTCTAACTTATTGATTTTGTGATTTGTGCGGATGAAGGGACTCGAACCCTTACTTCTCTCGAAACCAGATCCTAAGTCTGGCGCGTCTACCAATTCCGCCACACCCGCGTGTGCGATTGATTTTTTTGAGGGTGCAAAGATACGACTTTTTATTTATTAAGGTGTAAAAAACTTAGTTCTTCACGTCCAAAGCCTCCCGCAAGGCATTCCCGATGAGCATAAACGCCAGCACGAGGAGCATGATGGCGATGCCCGGCAGGATGGCGAGATAGGCCGCATCCAAAATGATGAAAGCGTAGTTTTCCTTGATCATGCTGCCCCACGAGGGCATGGGCGGCTGCACGCCGATGCCTAAGAAACTCAAGCCCGCTTCGAGCAGGATGGCCGAGGCGAAATTGGCCGCCGAAACCACGATGATGGGATTGAGAATGTTGGGCAAAATATGCTTGAAGATGATGCGCAAATTCTTGAATCCTAATGCTTTACCGGCCTCAACGAAAGTCGTTTCGCGGATGGAGAGGATTTGTCCGCGGACGATGCGCGCCACCTCGACCCACATCGTCAGGCCGACGGCGATGAACACTTGCGCGATGCCTTTGCCCAAGGCAAAGGTGATGGCGATTACGAGGAGCAACGTCGGAATCGACCACACCACATTGATGAACCACACCACTGCGTCATCCACCTTGCCGCGGAAGAAGCCGCCCAAGCTGCCTACAACGATGCCGATCATCAGGCTGAGCAGCACGGCGATGAAGCCCACCGTCAGGCTGATGCGGCTGCCCAAAACGAGGCGACTGAGGAAGTCGCGCCCAAACTGGTCGGTGCCGAGAAGGAACTTGCGGTGCTTCACGCAATGGGAACGAATAAAGGCTTCGGCCTCTGGGCCAGAAGCAAAAATATGATTTGTAAGTTCGTTGTTGTCAATGATTTCCGTCCTAACCGTTGTGCTTTCCTCGGATTGATAGAGAAACACCGTGGTTTGCTCCTTATTAATATGCAGGCTGTCGAAGGGCAGGTAGGTGCAGTCGTCGGGGCGGCCTTGCAGCAAGGACTTGAAGAAAGTCGTTTTCGGGTTTTCCTTCGGGAGCATCAGCATATCGACCTCGAACCCAGGCTTTTTAGTGCTGATTTCCAAAAGTTGTCGGTTGGCATTGGGGGTTTTGTCGGGGATGACGAGGTAGGCAAACAAGGCCAACAAAGCCCAAGTGACGACATAGAAGCACGACAGCATTCCGAGTTTGTTGCTGCGAAACCGTTTCCAAGCCATAGCCTTGGGTGATTGTGCGTTTTTTTTGCTGTCGTCCATGCTGGATTCCTCGTTTGAGCCGTCAAAAATACGGATTTCGCCCCTGTTTTTGGGCCAAAAACAAAAAAAATGATTTTTTTTTGCGAAAATAGTCGCTGTTTCAGAAAAAATGTCTATTTTTGCAGCCGCAAAACCGATGGTGGATGTAGCTCAGTTGGTTAGAGTACCGGATTGTGGTTCCGTGGGTCGTGGGTTCGAGTCCCATCTTCCACCCAAAGCGAAAGAGATTCCAAAAGGGTCTCTTTTTTTGTTTTTCAGCCTGAAGTTTGCAGCGCAGGCGGGTTCACTTCTTGTTGAACGCTTCCAAGACCTTTGCCGAATAGGTTTTTGAAACCGGCACCGATTCCAGTCCTTCGCGCTCGAAGTCGATGACGAAGCCGTCGGCCTCGTTGTGGAGCACGCTCACCTTTTTGATGTTGACCATGTAGGAACGATGGCAGCGCATCAAACTACTCGAATCCACGCTGTTGTCCTCGATGGTCTTCATCTTGCAGCGCAGCATGTAGCTGGCGATGGTGCCGCTGCGTTGGTAAAACACGTTGATGTAGTTGTCCTCCGCCTTGATGTAATAGAGGTTGTCGAGCTTGACGGACAGTTTCAGGTTGCCGTTGTTGTCCATCAGGTTGATGATTTCGGTGTGTTGCGGCATCACCTCGTTGTCTGATTCCACCAAGTCGCTTTTGGTGAGCATCAGCCGTTGCTGCGTGTCTTTCAGCAGCATCACCAAGTCGACGATGCTGTAGGGCACCGCCAAGGCGATGAAGGTGATGAGCAGGCTCTTGGCGAAAATGTATGCGAAGCTGTAGCCGGTCGCTTGGATCTGGAAATGGGAAATGCAGGTATGATAGGCGGCAATCAGCACGATTTCCACGAAAAGCCAGAGGATGTACAGCCATGTAGGGAAATGCCGCAACTTTTTGACAAAGAAGCTCATCAAGACGCGACTACAAGCAAGGAAGAAGGTGCCCGTGCCGACGAATGCCACCGTGTTCGAGAAGCGGCTGTTGGTGCCGAGTTGGAACCACGAAGTGTCGGAAAAAGGCGTATAGGCAGTCAGAAACACCAAGGCGAACAACGTCGATATGATGACATTCAGCGACTGTCCGACGGGTTCTGTCAGACAGTCAGGCGTTTGCGTTATCAACCGTTTTGGAAATCTCATGGTCGCTTGTCAAAATTCGCGGCAAAAATACAAAATCTTACTCAAAGTCCAAGCTCTTCACGGCCTCCCAAACCAGACTTGCTTCGAAGCCTTTCTGCATGGCGTATGCGGCCAATTTGCGCTTCCGCTCAAAGTCGTTTTCGGCCTTCACGGTCTTGGATTTGGTTTTCAGAATGTCGATGAGCCGTTGGCGATAAAGGTCTTCGTCGGTCAGTTCGAGGGCCTCGTCGATGATGTCCTTGGCAATGCCTTTCTGCATGAGATGAAAACGGATTTTGTTCAGTCCCCAGCCGCTTTGGTTCACCTTGCCGCGCACAAAACTTTTGGCGAACCGTTTATCTTCGACGAAACGGCTATCCAACAGATAATCAAGGATTTTCGTTCTTTCTTCCTCGGGAAGGTCAAAGGTCTTCAGCTTGTCGCGCACGTCCTTCACGCAGCGTTCCTGATAGGCGCAATATTTGGCCATTTTGTCCAGCACTTGGTCGGGCGTGAGCGGTTTGGCAGCTTGTTTCGGCATCAGCAGTCGATTTTGAGGTCGCCGTCCTTAATCCAACCTATCTTTCTCAGAATCAGACCAAAGAGCCACGAAAGCATGGCGGGAAGGATGAAGCAAACGAGCAAGATGCCAATCCACATATTGGCACCGCCTTCGGGCATGGCGGTATAGATGCCGATAGGCCCGACGAGGCCGCAGGTGCCCATGCCGGAGCCGATGGGAATGTTCTCCAAATGGAAAACGCAGGTGGAAATCGGGCCGGTGATGGCGGCGGCGAGCAACACGGGAATCCAGATTTTGGGGTTCTTCACGATGTTGCCCATTTGCAGCATGGAAGTGCCAAGCCCTTGCGCCACGAGTCCGCCCCAACGGTTTTCCATGAAACTAAGTATCGCAAAGCCAATCATTTGGGCGCAGCAGCCTGCCGTGGCCGCTCCGCCTGCAATACCGCCCAAACCGATGGCCAAGCAAATGGCCGCCGAACTAATCGGCAGCGTCAAAACCATGCCGATGACCACCGAAACGATGATGCCCATGAGGAAAGGCTGCATTTGCGTGGCGTTCTCGATGAAGGTGCCGAGTGCGGTCATTATCCTTTGGATGGGCGCGCCCACGGCGTAGGCCACCAACACGCCGCTGATAATCACCACGGCGGGCGTGACCAAAATATCGACTTGGGTTTCTTTATAGACCATCTTTCCCAACTCAATCGCCACAATGACAGCGGCGCAGGCTCCCATCGGGCCGCCAAGTTCGTTGCCCGCGATGCCCACGGCGATGGCGCTGAACAGCACCAAACCCTCGCAGCCCAATTTGTAGGCGATGGCCACCGCAATGGCGGCTCCCGTGGCAGCCTTGGCATATTTCGCGATGGTCGCGAAGGCCTCTATGCCGGTTTTGTCGCCTAAGGTTTGGAAGATGGTACCTATTAATAAGGAGGCAAACAAGCCCAAGGCCATAGCACCAAGAGCATCGACAAAATAAGCCTTCCAGCTCATGTCGATGCCCTTGCGTTGTAGGAATTTCTTGAATTTAGTCATCAACTGACAACTATCAACTTTTAATTATCAACTGATTAAAACTCAATTCCTTGAATGCCGTTTTCCTTCATCAAGTCAGCCAATTTGGTGTCGTTGTCATCAACGGCGGCGAGGCAGTTGGTGACGATGCGCACCTGATTGGCGGGATAGAATGCGATGAGGTCTTTGGCGGTTTCGTAAACGCAATAATCTGTGGCGATGCCGCAGATGTCGATGCCCTCGAAGCCGATTTCCTTGATGATGGTGCTAAGTTTTTCGCCGCTGCGAGCGTTTTGGAAAATGCTGAACTCTTCCTTGTCGGCGAGGTCGCCTTTCTGCATAAAATGGATGTCAGGGATACTGGACATGATGCTGGTTAAAGCCTCCTGAAGAGCGGGATAAACGTTCATGCCCTCGGTGCCTTGCACGCAGTGGGGCGGGAACACGCCGCCTTGCTTCACAAACGAGCAGTGGTTTTCGGGGTGTGCGTCTTGTGTGACGATGATCCAGCTGTAGTTTTTCCAAGCGCCTTCATTGAGTGCTTTGGCGAGGTAGTCCATGGCCGCAGGGCCTTTGGCTGTGGCAAGGCTGCCTGTGGTGAAGTCGATTTGAGGATCGACGATAATGAGCATGCGATTTGGAAGTTGCTGGCTTTCAGCTTTCACTTCGCTGTTTTCGTTTTGCTTCATTTCTTCTTTTTCCTTTTTTTGCTTGTCGTTGCCGCAGCTGGCAAAAGCGAGGGC
>ONVP01000312.1 GCA_900321315.1 uncultured Bacteroidales bacterium | reverse complement strand
GCTCATTGGCCGTCGCCTCCGCGAACTGAACGTCTATTGCGAAATCCATCCCTACAACAAGATTCCGGCCATCGGGGAGAACGTCAAAGGCGTGATTCTCAGCGGAAGTCCGTTCTCGGTGCGCGACGAAAAGGCACCCATCGCCAACCTTGAAGGCATCAAGGGAAAACTACCTTTGCTCGGCATTTGCTACGGCGCGCAGTTCATTTCCCACCGCTTTGGCGGCGAGGTGAACGGCAGCATCGCCCGCGAATATGGCCGCGCCATGCTGACCGTGACGGACGAGCAATGCCCGCTGTTCAAAGGCGTGAGCAAGACCAGCCAAGTGTGGATGAGCCACGGCGACACGATTGCTCAACTTCCCGAAAGAGCGCGTGTTATCGCATCGACCGACGACGTGGAAAACGCCGCTTACAAGATTGACGGCGAGGAAACCTTCGCGGTGCAGTTCCACCCCGAAGTGTTCCATACCAAGGAAGGTCCGCAGATGCTGGCCAACTTCGCCCTCGGCATTTGCGGCTGCAAAGGCGACTGGACACCAGACTCGTTCATCGACAACATCGTGGCCAGCCTGAAACAGCAACTCGGCGACGACAAGGTCATCCTTGGCCTTTCGGGCGGCGTCGATAGCACCGTGGCCGCGGTTTTGCTCAACAAGGCGATAGGCAAGAACCTGACTTGTATCTTCGTCGATAACGGCCTTTTGCGCAAGAACGAGTTTGAGGAAGTGCTCGATTCCTATAAGGAAATGGGCCTCAACGTGATAGGCGTTCATTCTGGGCATCTGTTCCTCGAAAAACTGAAAGGCGTCACCGACCCCGAAGCCAAACGCAAGGCCATCGGCTCGACCTTCATCGACGTGTTCGACGCTGAGGCTCAGAAGATTGAAGGTGCACGTTGGCTCGCCCAAGGCACCATCTATCCCGATGTCATTGAGAGCGTGAGCGTGAACGGGCCGAGCTGCAAAATCAAGTCGCATCACAACGTGGGCGGCTTGCCGGAGAAGATGAACCTCAAAATCGTGGAGCCGCTGCGTTCCTTGTTCAAGGACGAGGTGCGCCGCGTGGGTCGCGCCTTGGGCATCAAGCGCGAGCTGATAGGCCGCCATCCTTTCCCGGGACCGAGCCTTGGCATCCGCATTTTGGGCGAAGTGACCGAAGAAAAACTCCGCATCCTCCGCGATGCCGACGACATCTTCATCAAAGGCCTGCGCAACTGGCCTTGCGAGTTGCCGAGCGCGTCGTATCCGAATGAAATGGCTGACAACCTGTATGATAGCATCTGGCAAGCAGGCACAATGCTGCTGCCCGTGAAGTCGGTTGGCGTGATGGGCGACGAGAGAAGCTACGAATACACCATCGCCCTCCGCGCAGTCATCTCCACCGACGGCATGACCGCCGACTGGGTGCACCTGCCTTACGACTTCATGGCGAAGGTCTCGAACGATATTATTAATAAGGTGAAAGGCGTGAATCGCGTGTGTTACGACATCTCGTCGAAGCCGCCAGCGACAATAGAATGGGAGTGATTGATTATGAGTAAGTTAATGAGAATAATATTCGTTTTTTTGTTTTCTCTTTTTATGACTTGCAACCTGATGGCGCAGGTGCAGATTGAGCGTTCTTCCAACATCGTGAAGGTGGGAGGGAAGGACTACTATATGCACCATGTGAAATCGGGTCAGACCTTGTATAGCATCGCGCAGGCTTATCAAGTGACCGTGGAACAAATCGAGGCCTTGAATCCCGAGGTGAGAAACGGCTTGCAGGCAGGTATTGTCATCGGCATTCCCGTTGTCACGAAACCTGTTGAGAAAGAGGAAGTTGAAACACCTGTTGCACCTCCGGCACCCGTTGCACCAACGCCGGTAGCACCACAACCCACCGTTTCCCATCCGGATGCGGTTGGCACCTATGTGGTGCAACAAGGAGAGGACTTGTACGACATCGCCAAGAAATTCGGAATTGATATAGCTGATTTCAAGGCAATTAATCATGGATTGTCGGAAAAACCTGCCGCCGGAACGACCATCAAAGTGCCGGAAGTGGTGAACTCAGACGACTACATCGTCCACAAGGTGGAGTACAATGAGCGCACCTCCTCGCTACTTAAACGTTGGAAAATTTCCGAGAGCGAGTTTCGGGAGAAAAACATCTCCGTAGGCTCCTATGTATTTGTAAATCAGATTGTTTTGATTCCTATCGAGCCAGTCGACTTGGCTGTTGCGTCATCAGCCGACATCGACGAAGGCGACGACGAGCCAGAGAAAGCCGACACCAACATCGGATTCGAGATTGTGGAACAAGACGAACCGCAGGAGATTCCGGAGTGCAACATACGGAAAGAAAACGCATTGCAAACTTACAATGTGGTGCTGATGGTGCCGCTTTATTTGGGAAACATGGGCAGCCTCGATGTGTCTAAAGAGGATGTCGCGAAAGCCCAAAAGTCGCGCTCGTTGCGTTTCCTGCAATATTACGAAGGCTTTATGATGGCCGCCGAAAAACTGACCAACCAGCAAGGTCTGAAGCTCAACCTGACGGTCATCGATGTTACGGAAAACGTTTCGACGGCGGAAAGCGCGTTGAGGAAAATCGAAGGCAAGAACATAGACCTGATCATCGGGCCGTTTTTCGGGAAGAGTTTCACGCTCATCGAGGAATACGCGAGGCGAAACGGCATCGTGACCGTCAATCCGCTATCGACACGCGAAAGCATCGTGGACGACAACCCAAACGTGGTTAAGGTGAAACCTGGAATGTCAGGACAAATCCTCGAAATGGCCAATCTGGTGAAAAACAACTAC
>ONVP01000202.1 GCA_900321315.1 uncultured Bacteroidales bacterium | reverse complement strand
TCAACTGCTTGGGAATGACCAAGAAAGTGTGTTACGAGAACGAGGAGTTCAACCTTTTGCAAGCCGCCCTGAACATTGACGAGGACATCGAAAACCTGCGCTACAACAACATCGTCATCGCCACTGATGCCGATGTGGATGGTATGCACATCCGCCTTCTGATGCTCACTTTCTTCCTGCAATTTTACCCCGACCTCGTGCGCAACGGTCATGTTTACATCTTGCAAACGCCGCTGTTCCGCGTGCGCAACAAAAAGGAGACCTATTACTGCTACAGCGACGAGGAACGCTCAGCCGCCAAGGAGAAATGCGGCAAGCAGGCCGAAATCACCCGCTTCAAAGGCTTGGGCGAAATCTCCCCCGACGAGTTCCGTGGCTTCATCGGTCCCAATATGCGCTTGGAGCCTGTCATCCTTCGTTACGATTTCGGCATCAAGGAACTATTGGAATACTACATGGGCAAGAACACCATGGAACGCCAACGGTTTATCATCGACAATCTGCGGATTGAGGATGATTCGGAGATGGATAAGATGTGATGGACAAGTGAGCCAAAACGTATCACACGAAAATTTTTTACGGTTTTGTGTCAGAATAAAAGAATTTTCCTACCTTTGCTCCGTATTTTCATTGAAAATCCGACTTCACTATCCTGATTTTACATTAAAATATGTACAAAAGAATATTTGACATAGAGCATCAATTGGACGAGGCCATGTTCCTTTTTGGTGCCCGCCAAGTAGGGAAATCTACCTTGCTCAAAGAGCGTTTCCCAGATGCCATTTTCTACGATCTGCTGAAATCAGACTTGCGTCGTCGCCTGAAGCGAAATCCAGAGGCTTTTAGGGAGGCGTTGTCGTCTCAACCAGAAAATACATTAGTCATTGTGGACGAAATCCAAAAAATCCCCGACCTCCTTGACGAAGTGCATTGGCTGATGGTGGAAAAGAAACTGCGCTTCATCCTTAGTGGCTCCAGTGCCCGAAAACTGAAAAGGAGTGGCGCCAATACTTTAGGTGGCAGGGCGCAACCCAGAACACTGTTCCCCTTGGTTTGGCCAGAAGTGACCGACTTCGAGATTGACAAGGCCGTGCAAAACGGCATGATACCGAGGCATTACATGGCCAGCAATGTCGCTGACCGCATAGAAGGGTATGTTGATGTGTACCTGAAAGAAGAGATTCAGGAAGAAGCTCTTGTGCAAAACATAGATGCCTTTGAGCGTTTCATGGAAGTGGCGGCCATCTCTGACGGCGAAATGATTAATTACGAGAACATTGCTTCCGATTGTGGCATTGCTGCAAAGACGGTAAAATCCTATTTCCAAATCCTGAAAGACACTTTGGTAGGGTTTGAAATCCCAGCTTATAGGAAAGTCATCAAGCGTCGTTTGGTACAAGCGCCAAGGTTCTATTATTTTGACGTAGGGCTGACCAACTATCTTTTGGGACGCAACTCATTGAAAAGAGGGACGACAGATTACGGCCACGCTTTCGAGCACTTGGTGATTCAAGAAATCATTGCCTATCATGGTTACTCAAGATCAAGGGATGTCATCTCCTATTGGCACACTTATACCAACATTGAGGTGGATGTTGTTATCGGCGATGCCAAGGTTGCCATCGAAATCAAGTCGTGCGAAGAAGTCAAGACAAGGCACAAGGCCGGACTGAAATCCTTCAAGGAAGAACACCCCAACGCGCGCCTGATACTGGTCTCACTCGACCCAATCACAAGACTGTCTGAAGACAAAGAACTCATTTTTGTGACGGATTTCTTCAAGATGCTTTGGAACGGCGAAATCTTTTAAGAATAGATTACCACTCAAATATCCACACGACCACAATCTTCGGATTGAGGATGATTCGGAGATGGATAAGACCTGAGGCTCAATACAAAAATCCAAAAAGCCAAAGCGGGATTTTGTTGCCAAGCACATATTCTTCATCGGCTGAAGCGATGTAGCCCCTCGCAGCACCGGCAATCTGCTTACCATCTTTGGAACGTCCCCCGACTTCAACCATATATTGATGGTCGATGGTGAAGTCAGCTGATGTTTTGCTGTATTCCACAACATGGTTTGACGAGAGCTGATTGATGAAAAACACTTCACGTTCCGTACCTTCATTGACCCGTGTCGTGGCAAGGGCATACAGCATGTTTGGGTTTTCCAGATAGATCTTGTCCGGTTTTTGCAGTCGTTTCACATTCGTCGCATCCGAATACAACAATTGAATCAAACGCGCTTCGCTAAAGATTTGAAGATAATTCAACAACGTGGTTCTGGAAATCTCCGCCATAGTGGCAAGTTTGACGGTGTCGAGGGCAAAAGGCACATTGGAAGAAAGAATGCCCAACAGCGACTTCACTTTCCTGATATTGCCCACGTCGAGTTTCCGAAGCTGGGGCAACTCCACCTCAATGGTGGTATTGACAATATTCTCGATGCGCACATAATAATTGCTCTGCCCTTCTTTCAAGAACGGATAATAGCCATAGCGCAAATACTCAGCAAAAAGCGGCAATGGGCGGATTTGCGCATTGACTTCGGCGCAGATGCTGTTGCCGTCGGCAAGAACCTCTTGAAGCGTCCGCTTTTTGAAGTCCTTTTGATGGAACATCCGCAAGTATTCCCTGAACGAAAGCCCAAGCATGGTATAGGCAATGCAGCGGCGCGAGAGGTCGGCTTCCCCGTCGGAAAGATTGACCAACGACGACCCGCTCAACACAAAGTGCATGTCGGGAAACTCATCGTAGGCGTTCTTGATTTCGAGACTCCATCCCTTGTATTTGTGCACTTCGTCCAAAAATAGGTATTTCCCGCCTTGGGCATGAAATTGCTCAACGAAATCTAACAGATGATGGGTGCCGAAATAGATGTTGTCGAGGCTGACATAGAGCACATCTTTAGTGTTGGTCGAGCCAAACACTTGCATGATGCGTTGTGTCATGAGCGTCGTCTTGCCGACGCCTCTCTGCCCTTTGATCATCAAAAGCCGCTCGTTCCAGTCGATTTCGTCCATAATGTTCCTGACAAAATCAAGATTCACGGTCTGCATCCTGTTGAGGTGCCTTCTTACTAATGTTTCCATTTTTCCATGTTGTTAAGTTCCGGCTGCAAAAATAATTAAAATGTTCAACATATAAAACATTTTAGATAGAAATTTGTTTTTCATACTAAACATTTATAGATAAAAAAGCCTTAATTATGGATAAAATGTTTTATATACTGAACAGTTTTATATTGAATATGTTCAATATATTGAACAATTACATCACATTAAACATGAAAATCGCTTGTCAAGTCTTGAACTGTTGCATTTTTTGCAACAGTCTTCCTTTTCAGTTATTTCCATTTTGAAAACAACCATTTTCTCATCTAATTCACCCTCCTGAAAATATTCCTCAAATGTTAGTTAGCAGCAGGTGCTCTCTCACCGAAAAGCGAAGCCATAGCTTTCTGTGTCGCCCAAATTGTTTCATCCTTGACAACTACTTGAATTACACCTTTCTCATCAGGAAGTTGGTATAATATGAATTGGGTTTCGTTGGTCATGGTTTATGCTTCTTCGCTATAATACACTTTATAGAACTTGCCTCTTTCGTCCTCGCCTTGCTCCACATTTTGACGATTGCCATTGATGATGATTTGGATTTTCTTGTCTAAGTTGATAATGCGCTTATAACTACGTTGTTGTTTCTTGAAAGCATAATTGGAAATAGCAAAACTATCATCAATAACGATGTCATTTTCCGATTCGTAATTGCGCTTGAAGTTATGGAAACTATCTATCACTTCAGGCTGCTCAATGACTTCATTGGCGAAGTCTTCAATATCAAATGTGTCTTTCTCTTTAAAGAATTTCAGGGACTTATTTAATAAATCGATTTGGTCTGCTTTTGAAACTTCAAATGCTTTGGGCAATTCTTTAGTGACGAAATTCTTGGCCATTGCCATCACATTCTGCGTGTTGGAGAATTCATCCTTGCGCTGGCGCACATGAAGGAAGTCGTCAATCCAATATTGTGCCTCAATGCCTTTATTAGTGTTGTCCACTACTGCCACTACATAGCCATTTTCACGTTCTTTGTTGAAAATCAGGCATCCTTTGTCCAACTTCTTGATATTGATACCTTGCTCGCTTTCCAAATTAAAGTTGCCTCCTTCGCGCAACACTTTCAAGAAAGTGTCTTTATTCTCCGACTTGAACAATCCCACGGCATCCACAGTATCACCATCCACAATGCAGTCCTTGAAATAGACCGTATAAAACTCGCCGCCCTTGATTTTTGGGTGGGTGCTTTGGTCGTATAGATGTTTGGCAAGATTCACCGATTGCTCATATAAAGTTTCGGGATTGTCGAAGATTTGAGAAACATAAACAAAGACTTCATTTATTGACAATGATACTTCATGAAATAACTGATAGTATTCTTCAGTCTTAAATTGTGACAAAAAATACTCAAT
>ONVP01000204.1 GCA_900321315.1 uncultured Bacteroidales bacterium | reverse complement strand
ATGTACTTCACCTTCAGCAGCAGTCGGCGCAGCAGTCGGATGAAGGGGCCGACGGGGGCGTAGTAACAGACGACCTGGGGCACACGCAGGATGGCAGTTTCCAGAGTCGCTGTGCCCGAGGTGACGAGTGCCGCGCTGGCGTTTTGGAGCAAGTCGTAGGTTTGGTTTTCTATCAGGAACACGTCAGAGGTGCCGATGATTTTTTTGTAAAGCCCCGCATCGACCGACGACACGCCAGCCACTACAAACTGGTAATCAGGGAAATGCGGTGCCACTTTGAGCATGACGGGCAGCATACGCTTCACCTCTTGGGTGCGGCTTCCGGGCAGCAAGGCGATGATTTCGCGCTTCTCGCCCAAGCTGTTGCGACGCAGGAAAATGGAGCGGTTGCCCATGCCGAACTTGGACAATTCGTCCAATAAAGGATTGCCCACATAGACCACATCGACGACTTCCTTCTTGTAGAACGCCTCCTCGAACGGCAAGATAACCAGCATCTTATCCACCGACTTCTTGATTTGTTTCACGCGGCGGCGTTTCCATGCCCACACCTGCGGCGAAACGTAATAGAACACCTTGAAACCCTGCTCGTGGGCAAACTCGGCTATGCGCAGGTTGAAGCCTGGATAGTCAACGAGGATGACTGCATCGGGTTGGTATTCCAAAATATCCTTCTTGCACAACGAAATGTTTTCCAATACTTTACGAAGGTTAACCGCCACTTCAACGAAACCCATGTAGGCCATCGTGCGGTAGTGTTTCACAAGTTCGACACCTTGTTGCTGCATGAGGTCGCCGCCAAAGCCGCGAAATAAGGCATTGGGGCACTTTTTCCGCAGTTGGGCAACAAGGTTGGAGGCGTGAAGGTCGCCCGAAGCCTCGCCAGCAATGATGTAGTATTTCGTTATCTTCTTTTGCTTTGCCATAGTGTCGTTATTTACTTGAACAAAAAGAAAACCAGCAACATGCCCACAACTGTGACCACCAAAATACCGCGCCCAGTCTGGTCGTATTTCCACTTCACCAGCAGCATCCTGAACAAGATGATACCTGGTATAAAGGCCAAAAGATAGGGAGCACGGCGATACGAATCGCCCCACGAGAAGAGGCGCAGCAGCAAGAAAAACAGTCCGAAACTGGCTGCTCCCGCCAACAATCCAATCCAAAAGTTATCTTTGATTTTCATATCGTTGTTTTGTTTGGCACGAGACACGGGACTTCGGGACACGAAACAGGCTCTTGAACCTGTTGAATGACTCGTGTCTCGCGTCTTTTATGTAAACTAAATTTGCTCATCTACTTGCTTAAATACTTATCGTTTCAAAGTCTTTCATCGTTTCGAGGCAAGCGTGTGCCGTCCAGTCGTAGCAGGTGGGCACCACCGCAACATGGTTGCTCCTGATGGCGAACAAGTCCGTTCCGGACACGATGTCGTCGCTCACCAACTCACCGCTCAAGTCGTAATATTGCTCGCCGTTCTCGTCGAATTGCTCCTTGAAGTATTCCACCCAGCGGCAGTTCGCTTGGCGGCATAGCTGGATGCCCTTCAAAGGTTCGTCGCTGCGCTTGGGGAAATTGACGTTGAGGCACACGCCTTGGGGCAAGCCTTTCTTCAGCACCCTTTTCGTGATTTGGAGGACGGCCGTGTCGGTATGGCCGAAATCGGCTTCGGGACTCAAGCTGTCGAGGCTGAAGCCGATGGCGTTCAGGCCATTCATGCAGGCTTCGACGACCGCCCCGATGGTGCCGGAATAAACCACGGTGGAGGCCGCATTGGTGCCGTGGTTGATGCCAGAAACCACCAAATCAGGGTTGCGCGGGAGCAACTTCTGATAAGCTAACTTCACGCAATCGACGGGCGTGCCGTTGCAGCGAAACTCGACAAAGCCAGCTTCCTCGCGAATCAACCTGACGCGCAGCTTTTCATGAATCGTGCAGGAATGGCTCTTGGCCGACATCACCTCGTCGGTGGAAATGACCGCCACGTCGCCGAGGGTGCGCATCAGTGCAGTCAGCTTGTGCAGCCCTTTTGCCGCATGGCCGTCGTCGTTGGTAATCAGGATCAAGGGGCGTTTGGTTTCCATTTTCGTCAAAATTCCCGCAAAAATACGCATTTTTTCACCATACCTCGATTTCGTCCACGAAAATCCACGCTGGATTGCCGAAGCCGCTATGGTCTTCCGGCAAGTCGTAGCCTACTATCACGGCTTCCACAAACCGCGCCATTACGGGTTCAAAATCAATCTCATACGCAAAGATGCCTTCCTTGTCGGCCCAAGTGGAAATCGGGATGTCCTTTTGTGCTACCTCGCGGAATGTCTCGCCATCGTCGGAAACCAGCACCTTGACTTGGCTCGGATTGTAAATCCACGCACCTTTATTAATAAGCGCGTGAAAACGCACATGTTGCATTTCCGCCGCCTGTTCCAAGTCGATGACGGCATCCAAAGGATAGCCGCAAAAGCCGAGCCAACGCCCTGAATTATATGCTCCACGCCCCAACTCGCCGTCGTTCAGCACCTTGGCACCGCCGTAGGTGTATTTCTCGGCAGGTTGCTCGCGCAAGGTGATGGGCTTGCGGGTGGCCAAATTGGGCGCAACAGTATCAGCCCACGCTTGAGGGTTGAAAATATGGTCGGCGTAAGTGTAATGATAGAGGTCGTAGAGTTGGGCCATCTTGCGGCAACGTTCCACAAACGCCTCGAAATCTCGCTCTTGCGGATTGTTCCATTGCAGTTCTGTCAAGGCATCCATGCGCGGCATGGCCATGTACTGCACATGGCGGAACGAGGCGATGTATTCCGTCCAGATGTTGGCCTGCACACCGATGATGTGCTTTTGCTGCTCAGGCGTCAGTTCCCCAGGCAGCGGCTGGAACTCATAGACGCGCTCCACGGGCAGGTAGCCGCCGATGCACATCGGCTCTTTAGCGATGTCCTCGCTTTGGTAGTAGTCGAAATAGAGGTGCGACAAGGGCGTCATAATCACGTCGTGGCCTTTTTGTGCCGCCTCGATGCCGCCTTCCGTGCCGCGCCAGCTCATGATGATGGTGCTTTGCGACACGTCGCCTTCCAGAATCTCGTCCCAGCCGATGACGCGCCTTCCGCGTGCCTCCACCACCTTGGCCATGCGGTTCATCACATAACTCTGCAAATAATCCTCGGCGGAAAAACGCTCGTCTTTCTTCAGTCCCAATTCCTTGATTTTGGCTTGGCACTTGGGGCACTTCTCCCAACGTACCTTTGGGCACTCGTCGCCGCCGATGTGGATGTAAGGCGAGGGGAACAGGTCCATCACCTCGTTGAGCACATCCTCAACGAATTGCATGGCTTCTTCGTTGCCCGCACAAAGCACGTCGTCCGACACGCCCCAACGCCGCCACACCTCGTAGGGACCGCCAGTGCAGCCTAACTGCGGGAAGCAAGTTAAGAAGATCCAGAATGCGAATGTTGCCTGCTGGGTCTGAACGTGACCGGTTGTGAAGACAGCTCTGAGCTTTGTGTATTTCTGGAATCTGACTAAGAGGATGTTGAAGATGAAGGCGATCAGCAACAGGATCATGACCTGACCGAAGGATCTGCCGACAGTTTCAATTGCACCCTGCGCAGCGACCTGACCTACATAAGTATCCAGGATCATTGCGTCAATACCGAACTTGTTGGACAAAGCAGTGATGATCGGCTTGAAAGTGGAAGATAAGCCACCGGAACCGACTAAGAGTACTTTGTAACCGACAGTTGCTTTGATAAAGCCTGAGAATACTTCATACCACTGTTTCTTTAAAAGGATGTAACCGATGACAGTGATCAAACCGATGAAGTAAGCTGGAGTCTTAAGGAAGTTGTTCGCAAAATACTCCCAGATTGTCATTAAAATATTCATTCTTTTCCCCCTTTTTGTGATTAATCTGAATATTTTTTGTCTATATCAAGAAGATCTTCCTTTGTTTCAGCGGCTAAGAGATCTTCTACGATACCTTCTTTTACCAGCATCTCGGATAACTGAACCATGTTCTGCAGATGCTGCTCATTGTCGACAGCGGCCAGCGTGAAGAAGAGTCTGGCATTCTTGGTCTCGTCGTTTGGATCAAAGACGACAGGTTCTTTGACCTTACAGAAACCGATCGCTGTCTTGTAGACACCGGTTCCGCCCAAGGTGGAATGCGGCATTGCGACGTCCGGCATAATAATGAAGTACGGACCGTACGTATTGACGTTCTCGATGATCTTGTCAAGATACTGATTATCTAAAGTGCCATCGGCCACCATTGGCTGAGCTGCACCATAGATGGAATCCTGCCAGGAATCAAATGAATCAACAAAAGAATAATGATTGGCTTCAACGATGTCTTTCAATAGCATATTAGTTTTTCTCCATTTCCTAACTTCTTTTTTAAAACGATATCCTAATTATATAATTCTTGTAAGCGCTTAACAATAAAACTATATGAGCGTTTTA
>ONVP01000206.1:564-5010 GCA_900321315.1 uncultured Bacteroidales bacterium | reverse complement strand
GATTCAGGCGAGATTTGTTTTACGGGATTGTTGTGCGCCATTTTCGGCACTTCTGTTTTCACGGCTCGAGTCGGTCACAGCGTGATGAGCGCATTGACTTGTGTGTTGATGTATCGCATTGCCAAAAGACATTTCGGAGAAACCACGGGGCGCATGACGGGAATTTTCTGTATGCTGATGCCCAACTTGATTTATTATTGTGGCCTTCATCTGAAAGAGGCAGACATGGTGTTTGTAACGGTTTTCTTTGTTGATTGTGTAGATGTGGTATTGAACGAGCGCAAGTTTGTGTTGAGCCATATTGCTCTTGCTATGCTATCTTGTTTTGCTGCCTTCTCTTTCCGTACAGCCTTGGGCGCGGCAGGTCTTGTCGCGCTATTGGTGTCGGTGGTGTTCAACAAGGGGAAGCTGGGGTCGTGGTGGAAACGAATCCTGCTTGGAGCAGCAGTTGTGGTCAGTCTGTCGGTGACGACAGTGGGAGGACGCATTCAGCGCGAAATTGGCGAAATATGGGATGAAAGCGCGACTGCGCAATCCGAGGGAATGCAGAGCAGGTCAAAAAGCATAGGTGGCAATTCCTTCGCCAAATATGCCTCTGGTGCCGTGTTCGCCCCACTGATCTTTACCATACCTTTTCCGACCATGGTCGATTCGCCTATCCAAAAAAACCAGCAGATGATTCACGGGGGCAACTTCGTGAAAAACATCATGTCCGGGTTCACCATTTTTGCGTTGTTCCTGCTCCTGCTCAGTGGAGAATGGCGTAAACACACCTTGCCCATCGCCATGATGTGCGGCTACCTCGTGGTGGTTGCGTTTAGCAACTTCGCTATGTCCGAACGGTTTCACCAGCCAGCCTTGCCATTCGAACTGATGTTTGCCGCATTCGGCATTTCCCAAATGAAGCAGAAACATTTCCAATGGTTCGAGTATTGGACCTATTTCATATTTGTGGCCAACGTTGGCTGGGCATGGATTAAGTTGGCGGGAAGAGGCCTCGTGTGATGAAAGCATTGGTGGTTTGCAGTTTCAAGGAACGCCTGAACGGCCACGTCGCGCCTTTTGTGAAAGAGCAGGTTGAGGCATTGGGAAAGGCTGGGATGGAATGTGAATTGTTTCTAGTCAAAGGCAAGGGCACTTTGGGCTATCTGCAACAACTCAAGCCATTGAAAAACAACATAAAAGATTTCAACCCCGATGTAATCCATGCGCATTTTGGCTTGTGCGGCCTGCTGGCCAACTTGCAGCGGAAGGTGCCTGTCGTGACCACCTATCATGGCTCCGACATCAACGATAAAAAAAACCTGCCGTTTTCCAAAATGGCCATGCGCCTGTCGGCATGGAACATCTTCGTTTCTCGAAAAACGATGGAAATCGCCAAGCCTAAGAAAAAATGCACTCTTTTACCTTGTGGCATCGATTTTTCAGACTTGCAACTGTATGAAAAACAAGATGCAAGAAAAAGAATGGGATTGGATGCTGCTAAGAAGAAGTATGTTTTGTTTGCTGGTGCTTTCGACAACGCGGTGAAAAACGCGCCTCTTGCCAAGAAAACTGTTTCGTTTTTGCAAGATGAAAATGTAGAATTACTTGAATTGAAAGGCTATACCCGAGAAGAAGTAACCTTGCTCATGTGTGCCGCCGATGCTTTTCTGATGACTTCGTTTTCAGAAGGTTCGCCGCAAGTCATCAAAGAAGCGCTGGCCTGCGGTTGTCCCATCGTCAGCGTGGATGTGGGCGATGTGAAGGAAAGGCTTGAAAGCGTGGCTGGATGTCATGTGGCCAAGACTCGTGAGCCGAAGGAATTGGCCGAATTGCTCCAAAAGGCTTTGGCTTTTGCTACGAAAACCCAGGGGCGTGAAAAGTTGCTCGCCGATGGCTTGGACAATCGGCAGGTGGCGGAGCGGTTGGTCGGAATTTATAAAAATGTTTTGAAATGAAAACCCTGATAGAGATTCACGATATTGACCACTCCCAATGGGATGCTTTGATACAATCATCCCCTGTCGCCACATGGTTTCAGACGAGGGTGGCATACGACTTTTTCGACAGCTTGTCTTTTATGGAGGCTTTTGTTGTGGCGATTGAGAGTAAAGGTGCGTTGAAAGGTTTGGCCGTCGGATATATCCAAAAAGACGGCGGCAAAGTGAAGCAGTTTTTCTCGAAAAGGGCTATCATCCTTGGTGGCCCGTTGCTCGCCGAGGATATCGCCGAAGAGGAACTGAGAACCTTGCTCAAAGCCTTGAAAGACAGTTTGAAACGCAAGGGCATCTATGTTGAAATGCGCAATTTCAACGATTACAGCGCGTGGCAGGGCGTATTCGAGGAGTGTGGGTTCGCTTATGAACCACACTACAACGTGCAGATTGAAACAACTTCGTTGGAGGCGGTCAATGGGCGATTGGACCGCAACCGCCGGCGCAACATCAAGAAGGCCACTGAAAACGGGCTTGTCATCGACGAAAACCCGACAGGGAAGGAGTTGGAAGCGTTTTACTCGATGTTGGACGAACTGTTCCGCACAAAGGTCAAGTCGCCGCTGTATCCGTATGAGTTTTTCGTGAAGTTGAGATCATTGCCTTCGTCACGCTTTTTCATGGCGAAAAACGCTGAAGGCGAGCTGCTTGGCGGTTTGGTTTGCGTTGCATTGGATGGCCGTGCGGTCTATGCTTGGGCTGCCTGCGGCGACGACCAGAACCATCGCATCTTGTCGCCGTCGGTGATGGCCAACTACGCTGGCATTTGCCACGCTGCCGGAAACGGTTATCCGCGTTTCGACTTCATGGGTGCGGGCAAGCCCGACGATGGCGGCTACGGTGTGCGCGATTTCAAGTTGAAGTTTGGCGGCGAACTGGTGGAGCACGGGCGTTTCGTTCATGTTTGCAACGCTCCGCTGTTCAATCTGGGCAAGTTGGCCGTCAGGATAATGAAAAAGATGTAGCATGAAGCCGCGTGTAGAAGTCAATTTCGACAGGGCAGAGCGTCGGGCATTTTGGAAGAAAGATTCTGGTTTTCAGCCTAATGAAAACGAGTTTCTGCTCAATCACGCCCGCAGCGGCTTGCTGTTGGCGTTGGAGTCGTTGCGTTTGCCCAAGGGCAGCAAGGTCGGGGTGATGGTTTATAATTGCCACACGGTGATGAACGCCGTGGCGCAAGCGGGCTGCGAAGTGGTTTTCATCGATGTGGACGACAGTTTGAGAATCGACAAAAACGATTTGGAAAAGAAGTCAAGTGGGCTTAAAGCATTGGTTGTTACACATTTGTTCGGTATTGCCAATGACATTGAAGCCATCCGAATGCAATATCCCCAACTTGTCATCATCGAGGATTGCGCTCATGCTTTTGGAAAGGAAATCATCGGCGATTTTGGAGTATATAGTATTGGTCAAGGCAAATTACCTTCGCTTGGCGATGGTGGAATCTTGCTCGTGAACAACACGAAATATGCTGCAACGGTCAAGGGATTATATGAGAATCTTCCTGATTGTTTCCATACTGACGAGAAGAAGCTCTATTGCAAACTGCTTTTAACCAATTTGGCGCATAAGCGATTGGTTTACGGATTGATAACGAGCCGCTTGAAGCAAAGAAAGAAGCCGCAATCGGGTAAAGAACCTATCGTGATGAGGAAAATGTCGCGAGGCATTCGGGCAATGTTTGCTTTGCGAAAAGATGCCGTGCCCGAGCAAATCAAGTCGCGCCTCGAAAATGCCGAAAAGGAAACATGGGCTTTGAAGGATAATCCATTGGTTACAAATGTGTTGTGCGGAATCAATGCCTTTATGTTGGTGGTTCGTTCTTCGGATGTCGAGGCTTTGAAAAGTCACTATGCCCAAAGAGGCATCGAAACGGCAACGCATTTCGCCAACAGTTTGTTTTGGGCGCAAACTTTTGGCTATAAGGGAGAATGCCCCAATGCGGAAAAACTTGTAAAAGAACTGTTGATGATACCAGTTTATTAAGTAATTGATTTTCAAATATGTATATTTTTAAGTTGATAGAACCGACGGAAGCCGATTGGAAAGCCATCGAGGGAACGTATGACGGAACTGTCTATAAGACAAAGGCTTGGTTTGACTATCTGGCATTCCAGCGTTGCAAGCCGTTCATCGTTGAGGTTCGTGAAGGGGAAGAAAAAATCGGTTTTTTTGTGGGCGAGCGGCTCAGGCGTGGCGTTTGGATGCTTGGTGCACCATTGGAAGGCGTAGGAACAGGTCACCAAGGCTTGTCTATGTTGAAGGAAACCTCTGTAAACGAGCGTATTGCAATATACAAGGAATTGGCCGAATGGGTTTTCATAAACCGCTACGCCGTGTGGATGCAGGTGGAAGATTGGCAGATTCGCATGGAAGATCTGGAAGGCAGCGACTTGACCTATGAAGGCCGCGACACCAGCTGGATTGACCTGACGGCAGACGAAGAAACGATGTTTGCCCGAATGGAGAA
>ONVP01000206.1:0-557 GCA_900321315.1 uncultured Bacteroidales bacterium | reverse complement strand
CGTGCCGCTACAAGGTAAACAAGGCTACCAAGGAAGGCGTGGTCATCCGCGAGACTGACGACCCCGAAAAGTTCCTCGACATCCACTACGACCAGTGCAAAAGCGTCATGCAAGGCAAGGGCTTGGAGCCGCTGCGCTCAAAAAGCCACCTGTGCGAGTTGATTAAGATATTGTATCCCAATTATTTGCTGCTACTGGAAGCCGTAACACCCGGAGGCGAGGTCATCGCCACGGGAATCTATGCGACCAGCGACAAAAGCGCCTGTTCCTTTTCGAGCGGGAGCTATAGGGCTTATTCGCAATTCTGCGCCAACGAACTCATCCGTTGGGAGGCGTTCAAACGCTGCAAGGCAAAGGGTGCGAGTTTCTTCAACAACAACGGCTGCATGGACTTCAAGCTGAAGTTCGGCGCACTTCGCGACTACCGCCCGCGCATCGTGTTCTCAAGGTACAAGTGGCTGTTCCCGCTCAGAAAATTCTTCAAGGATTTCAGAAAAATCATTGTTAAAGGATAATATGAAAAATTTGAAAAATATATTTTTATTACAAGGAAAAAA
>ONVP01000208.1 GCA_900321315.1 uncultured Bacteroidales bacterium | reverse complement strand
ATGGCTTGACTGCTGCCTCTCACCCATTGTTTTTTGGAGGGGATGAAGGATTCTGCCGTTTCCTCGCCGGTGGAGGCAAGGGCTGCGGCAATTTTCTCTTCCAAAACGCTCGGGTTGATGGGTTTCTTGAGATAGTCGAAAGCACCTAATTTCATGGCCGAAACTGCGGTCTGCACCTCGGCATAGCCCGTCATCACAATGAAAGGCACCTTGTTTTTCATCTTCTCGCGCACCCAACTCATAAGGATGATTCCATCGCCATCGGGAAGGCGCAAGTCGGTGAGAATCAGGCTAAAATTTCCCGACGAGATTTCCGTCTTGGCCTGTTCGTAGCGCGACGTAAGCACTACTTCGTAGCCGTTTTTCCTCAGCCACGTCTGTATCATCATGCCAAAAGCGGCATCGTCTTCAACCACAAGAATGCGCGTTTTCATGGCTGCAAAATTAGCTTTTTTTTCAACAATTCCAACCCGAAATGCAAAAAAAAGCCTCGCAACGGGGAGAAGCGAGGCCTTTTTGAAAAAATTGAAAACGAGCAGACTTCCGTCTAAACGGAATTTCTTTTATTTGATGGCGATCACCAAATAATGGGATACACTCCAAAAAGTGTCTATGTCAAGGATGTTCAGCACCTTCGCACCATCCTCATTCTCAACCACTTCGTAGCTTCCCTCGGGGTGGTTCGACATGAGGGTGGCTTTCTTGGTGTTGAGCGGTATGGAGGTCAGGGTGCGCATGTCTGACATCGTGAATTGCGTTTTGTCCAAGCCTTGCTTGGAGAGTTCTTTGGGTTTGAAAAGACCGCCCGGCGTGATGATGCCTTTGTCTTTCAGCACTTGCGTTGTGGCGATGCAGTACCAGACCGAGTTCAAGGCGGCGTCTTGGCTCTGGATGGTGGCTTGCTGCGCGGCGTTCTGGATGCTGAGGTTCTCGATGTTGTCGTTCAGCGTCAGGATGTCGTCGCTGAGGTCGGCCACTTGGTTGTGTAACTCCGAAATCTGTTCTTGGCTGCTTTGCAGCTCGGTCTTAAGCGAGGCGATGAAGTCGTCCTTCTCCTCGAGTTGCGTCTTCAGGCGGCTGAGGGTTTGTGCCAAGGCTTTCGACTTGGAGCCTTGCTCGGCCAAACTCTTTTCCAAGTCGTTGATTTTGTTGCGGTTTTCCAGCAAGGTTTGTTGGATGGCGTTGATTTGCGAAACGGCTTTCTTGGTGTTGCCTTCCTGATTATCAACCATGATGATGTTTTCGGCGGCACGCACCGATTCAAGCGCTTCCTCAATCTCGTTGATGGTGTTCAGTGCCTGGTCGAATCCACCCTTGGCGGCCATCGCTTCTGTGTGGAGCGAATCGCGTTCGGCAAGCAAGACCTGATATTTCTCTGACCGCTCAACGTTGCACGAACCGAGGAAAGCGAGCGCGGCAAGCAAAACAATAATTGGCAAATTGTGTCTCATAACTAAGCGATTTTAAAAGCGCCCCTATCTATAGCACATTTCATGCCTAAAACGAATTTTCTAAACCATATCATTGGTTTTCAACAATTTGCATCAACACTACAGCACATACCAATTTTGTGGAAAAATGTGGAATTGCACAGTCGGGATTGTGTAATGTGGAGAATCCACAGCCGTCAAAGATAGATGAAACCGGTGCATTTGTGGCGCGGCAAGGGGAAAATCGAGGTGCTGGCCTCGGGGCGGACGCGTTTTTTGCGAAACTGCTGGTCGAGGCTGTGCATGGCACGCTCGGGTGTGTTGTTGTTTTCGCTGAGATGGCACAACATTATGTTCTTGATTCCAGCATGATACATCTCGGCGATAAACCTTCCCGACTCTTCGTTGCTCAAATGTCCGAAAGGTCCGGCGATGCGTTGTTTAAGCACGAAGGGATAACGTCCTTTTTCGAGCATCTCAGTGTCGTAGTTCGACTCGATGACGATGTTTTCGGCGCGTCGGATGAAACCTTTGACCACAGTGTCGAGCATACCGATATCAGTGGCGATGGTCAACGAATGACCCTCATAGTCAAAATGATAACCCATCGAACCTCGTCCGTCGTGCATCACAGGGAAAGCCTCGATTGTGATGCCGAGCAATTCGAAAGGCTGCATCGGCTCGATTTCGCGAAAGAGGGAGGCATCGGTGCCACGGGTGGCCTTGCCCTCGGCCAGCCCCTGAAGACAGTCGGAATGGGCGTAAATCGGTATGGGACAGTCTTTTGTGAACTTCTCCAAACCCAACACATGGTCGATGTGGTCGTGAGTGACGAGAATGCCTTTGATGCTTTCTATCCGCAGGTCGTTCTGCATCAGGTTTTGCCTGAGCTGCTTTGCGCTGATACCCACATCGACGAGCAGTCCTTCGTCTTGACGGCCAACGAAATAGCAGTTGCCGCTGCTGCCCGAGGCGAAGCTGCAAAACACGAAAGGCGAAAGGCACGAAAAGAGGTCCATCTGATGCGAATTTGGCCGCAAAAGTAAGGATTAATTCAATTTTTCCCTATTTTTGTCAGCCAAAAAATTTATCAACAATGCAAAACACTTTCGACCCCAACGCAGCCGCCACTGCCGATTCGGGCATCTACGGCCTGCCATGCTCCGCAGAAGAAGCGCAAATCATCATCATCCCCGTCGAATGGGAACTCACCACGAGCTACAACCGTGGCACCGTCGATGGCCCGGCCACCGTCATGGAAGCCTCGCTGCAAGTGGATTTGTGCCACCACGACTATCCCGACCTTTGGCAAAAAGGCATCTGGATGGACGCATTTCCCAAGGAACTCCGCCAACTGCACGACGAAATGGCACCTTTGAGCGAAGACATCATCAACGCCTTGTATGAAGGCACAATCGACGATGAACCAGAGCATTACGCCGATTTGTATGCCCAAATCGAGGCCGCCACGGAGCGGAAAAACGCTTGGCTGCGCGAGCGCATTGCCTATTGGAAGCAACAAGGCAAAATCGTGGGACTTTTGGGCGGCGACCACAGCTGTCCCTTAGCCTACCACCAATACCTTAATAATATAGGCGTGGATTACGGCATCCTCCACGCCGATGCCCATTGCGACCTGCGCGAGGCTTTCGAGGGATTCACTTACTCTCACGCCTCAATTTTCTACAACACACTGAAATTCAATAATGTAAAGAAATTAGTGCAAGTCGGCATCCGCGACTACTGCCATCAGGAAAAGGCCTTGGCCGAAAGCCAGCCAGAGCGCATCAAGATATTCTTCGACCGCGATTGCCGCCGTCGCATCTACGAAGGAGAAACATGGAAAAACATTGTGGATGAGATGGTTGCATCATTGCCCGAGAGGATTTATCTCTCCATCGACATCGACGCGCTCGACCCGAAACTCTGCCCCAACACGGGCACTCCCGTTCCGGGCGGACTGGAATTTGAGGAACTGATGTATCTGCTCAACCGCATCCGCGAAGCCGGAAAAGACATCATCGGCTTCGACCTTTGCGAAGTGTCGCCCTCGCCCGACGGCGGCGACTGGGATGGCAACGTGGGCGCAAGGATGCTGTTCCATTTGTGCGGAGTGGCATCAAAATAACATGAAAATCATTTTGTTATGGTCAAGATAGAAACCAAGTTGCCCAAAGAGAAAAAGAAGAAAGCCAAGAAGAAAAGCGGAAAACGCAACCGTTTCACCGTGTTTTTGGTGCTCGGAATCCTGTTTATTTTCGGCCTCGCTTTCGCTTATTGGGGCTATATGACCGTGATGTCGCCCAACGTGCAAACGCCCGACGGCAAGGAAGCCGTTGTTTACATCCCGACGGGCAGCGATTTCGACGATGTTCAAGCCATCCTCAACGAAGGCCATTTCCTTTCCAAACCTCAGAGTTTCATTTGGGTAGCAAAGCAAAAGGAACTGCCTACCAACATTCGCCCCGGTCGCTATGTGCTGAAAAACGGCATGAGCAACAACCAACTCGTGAACATGCTGCGCGGCGGACTGCAAAGTCCTGTCAATGTGACCTTTAACAATATCCGAGACGTGAACCAGTTAGCCGGTCGCATCGCCAAGCAAATCGAAGCCGACTCCGCCTCGATTTCACAACTATTTCACAATCAGGAATATATCAAAGAACACGGGTTCAACAGTTACACCATCCCTGCCCTATTCCTCCCCGACACCTACCAATTCTACTGGAACACCGATGCCGAGGGTTTCGCTGTGCGTATGTTACAGGAATACAGCAAGTTCTGGACCGATGAGCGCAAGGAGCAGGCCAAACAACTCGGCCTCACCCCTATCCAAGTCAGCACCTTGGCGTCCATCGTGAACAAGGAAACCAACATGACGGACGAGATGCCGCGTGTGGCGGGCGTTTACCTCAACCGGATGAAAAACAATTGGTTGCTTCAAGCCGACCCT
>ONVP01000209.1 GCA_900321315.1 uncultured Bacteroidales bacterium | reverse complement strand
GAGTTTCTTCTCGCGCAACTATTCGGGCGACCTGAAATCGGTGCATCCCGAAACAAACACCGTGTCCTTGTCGCGCAATGGCCTCTACGACATCCTGCCCGAGAAGATGTTCTTCGATGTGGAGGAGCTGCGTTTCAAGGAAAACCGTGATTTCGCGCTGAGAGTCAGCGAGATATACGAGGAGGAGAAGAACATCAAGGACTATTTCCAACCTTTGGACTCGTACTTCTTCAACCAATCGTTGCGCCTCCACAAGGCAGCCGCCCACATGGAGGAGCAACGTGTCGCCGTGTTGCTTAAAGCCCTATTCGACTACGACATAGAGGCCGAGCCAAACCCATACGTCCGCCTGCTGGCACCGCTGCTGCTGAACGTGGCCGAACTTCGGGCCAACCTCAACACCCTTTCCTGCCTCCTTAGCGAGGTTCTGGGTTGCCAAGTCGATTACAGCATCAATCGGCAAGAGGAGGTGTTGTTTGTCGAATACATCGACTACATGAAGCTCCTGAAGCCGTTGTTCGACTTCGTCGGCTTTTGGTTTGTCCCGATGGAGCTGGACTGCCACTACAAGGTGAAAGACCGCCAACAGCGTTTCGTCCTCTCCATTGAACGTCCCATGGTTCTTGACTACAACACGCAAGTTTAAGATATATATTTGAAATATAAGTACTTAATATGAATACAGACATCAGAATAGATTGGCAGTCGGGTATGGAAATCACGCCCCAGACCTTCATCGACATGGAGAACAACATCTCCGAGAACCGCCTGCTGGTCCGCAAGATGATTGCCGCCACAAATTTCGGCGTCATTCCCCGCACCAAGTTTTCAATCAACCATGAAATTGCCAACGACACGCTCGTGCTCAAGCAGATGGATTGCGACCTGCTGATGCCTTCCGGGCAAGTGGTGGTCATCGAGATGAATGGCAATGTCACGCTCAACATTCCGCCCAAGGATGTCAGGGAACTATACCTCACCGTGGATGTAGGCGACTCGGTCATCCCCTTCGTCAAGGACACAATCCGGCATTTAGCCAACGAATACAAGCTCGACCTCAAGGCTCTTTCCGAAATCAGGGGCGCCGTGCCTTTGCTCAAGATAGTTCAGGCCAATGGCGCATGGGTGGACTACGCCCCCTACATCATGCCCGTCATGTCAGTCCGCTCTTCGGTTGCCCTGCTCGAGAAGTTGGACGAGCTGAAGCAGGAAATCCAGAAGATTATCAACCACGAACACGCCGACTATCTCGAGGATAGGGTGCTCATGATGATTCTCCTCGAACAAATCGCCACATTCTCCGTCGATGAGTCGTTGCGCGAGTTGGCCTTGCTGTGCAAGCGCGTCGCCACGGGATTGAGCTACTCCGTCTTCAAACACAAGGCGGAACTGCCACCACCCAACATCATGGACATTGAGCCTTATCTGAACGCCTTCAAGGCTTTCATTGGCGACATTTCCGTGGCCATGAACGACTTGAGACCCGTCACCATAACGGTGAAAGAACCTGAACCCGAACCCGAGCCACCCATCGAAGATGTGTTCTGCCCAATTATATAAACCATTAAAATTGAGAGATTTATGTTGATAAGAAATCCGTTGCAATTGCGCTATCCCATCGTCGATTTGGACGACAGCGGCATCAAGGAGTCCATTGACCAATTCCTCAAGCTGTTGATTTCGTCCAACAAGTACGACAGCATCGCCGACGAGGATTTTGGTTTCTGCCTTGAGGATTTCCGTTACGAGGGCTTCAGCTCCGAGCAGGCCAAATTCCTGGAAAGGACAACTGTCTCACGCGACAAGTCGGAGAACACCAAGCTGGCTGAAATCAAGAGTCCGCTCTACGCCAAACGGCTCGTCGGCAGCAGCAAAAACGCCGACACCTTTGCCCGCGAACTGAAAGTGAGCATCGAGCGTTACGAGAAACGCCTGAAGGAAGTCGTCGTCAACATGGATTTCCAAAAAAACGCAAGGATTATCCATATCATCATCACGGGCAGGATCGACAATGCGTCCAACACCCAGTATTACAATGAATTTAACGTTGAAGTTTGGTAAAACACAGAAGAATCATGACACAAGAAGAATATGACATCCAGATACAGGTCGACAACTTGATGCAGAAAGTCCTCGAATCGTGGAAACGCGATGGGAAATGGGACGGCAACAACCCCAACTCGCCGTTCTACGGCTTCGAGAAAGACCCCTTGCTGCGCATTCTGCTGACAGCTTTCATCCATCAAACCAATGGCCTCAAAATGGACATACAAAACTTTGAGAAAGAGGTGATTGGCGACTTCAAAAACGCAGTACTGCCTTATCAGCTCACCCAAGCGATACCAGCCTTCACAATGATCAAAACCGCAAAAAACGCCGGCGACAAAAGCGAGGTATATTGCGACGAAACATCCACCTTCCTCGTCAAGAAAGAGTCGCTGCGCTTGAAGGAAGTGTTCTCCTTCTTCCCCTTGTTCAAGACGAAAATTGTGGGAGCCACCGTCAATGGCGTGACCAAAATCGCCAGCGACAAATGGAATGTCAACATCGATGTTACTGATACCGATTCCGACCTATCATGTTTCAGTTTTTTGGTCAACAGAATGAAATACAGCGACTTGAATGTGTATTGGAACAACGAGAAACTGCCACTCATCAAGCCTTGGGAGTATGACCGTTTCCCGAAAACACCTTGGTTCACCGATGCCAACATTGCCTACAACAAGTCCATGCTCTTCGGCGAGGAAACGAAATGGCACGACCTGTGGGCGGAACTGAATGTCAACTATTACATGGTCGCCCCAACGTTCCACCGCCCCATGGATTCAGACATGATCAACCTCGTGTTTGAGTTTTCTGGAATGTCTAAGCCTTTCAACTTCGAGGCCGAAAACTTGGTTTTCAACTGTTTCCCAGCACTCAACGTCATCAAGAAAGACTTCCGCCTGTCGAATGCCGAGCCTATCGTCAAACTGGCCATTGAACCAGAGTTCGAAGAGGAAGAGAACGAAACGGTGCGCACGGTCACTTCGACCGTGGTGGAAAACAACCACAGCGACTTCTTCATGAACCTGATCATGGGACCCAACTCGTCGCTGGACGACTTGGACAAGTTCAGCATCCGTCGTTTCGGCTGCGAGCGGTTCAACCTCAACGAACTGCTCCATCTCGCAAACACATTGTCGAGCCGCTACGAGTCAGACTTCTACGCTTTCCAGAAAATCCATAAGATGCAGAACACCGACAAGATACGACGACTCGACATCGTGCTTAAGGATATCATCGATGTCATCGCCTCTAACGGCATCCCCAATTCGGGCATCTATGCCATCTTGAAACGCGGCAAGAACGATGCGGAAAACAACATACAGCTCTCCGCAATCTTCACCGACGGAGCCTATTCCAACGACATCGACGTATTCAGTGAGGTGATGCCACCCAAAAGCTTTGACAAGAAAGAAACCCGACTGCTGTTCAAGACTTTTGGCGGCAAGGACGAGGTTATTGACGAAGACGAGAAGAACATGCTGGCCAAGTATTATGCCCGCACCAACGACCGCATTGTCACCCGTGCCGACCTCAAGGCCTACTGCTTCCGCTATTTCATCCAGAACGGCTTCGGCGATGCCTTGCTTGATGTGACCAGCGCAATTGAGCGCGAAGAAAACATAGCAAAACAACACGTCACCCTACAGTTGAAGAACGACTTCGTGAGGGATAGGGAAGACATTCCCATGATTATCGACCGCCTAAGGAAACTCATCCAAGTGCGCAGCGTCAACATACTGCCTATCGTTGTGGAATATCTCGCTGTAGTGCAATAGCTGTATTCTTGGCTTCATCTGATGTAATCCACTGGTAACTTGAATCTTTCCTCAGCCAAGTCATCTGACGCTTGGCATACTGCCGCGTGTGGATTTTGATTTGCTCAACGGCTTCGGCGAGGGTGCATTGGCCATCAAAGTAGGAAAACAACTCCTTGTACCCCACTGTGTTAAGCGCATTCAGTTCACGCTTTGGATAAAGTGCTTTGGCTTCCTCAAGCAGACCTTGTTCCATCATCAAATCAACCCGCTTGTCAATGCGCTCAATGAGTGCCTGACGATTCCAAAGCAGGGCGTATTTGACGATGTTGAAATCGCGTTTCGTGGCATTTCCTTGCCGAAACGAGGTGAAGGTTTTGCCCGTTTGGTAGCAGATTTCCAAGGCGCGTTGCAATCGGCGAGGGTTTTGCTTATCTACAATGGCAAAATATTCTGGGTCAAGTTTTTGTACTTCGTCACTTAAAGCGTTAATTCCATCTTCATGTAGAAGTTTTTCCACCTTTTTCCGGATTTCGGGCTGCACGTCGGGCATCTCGTCGATGCCGTTGCATACCGCGTCAATAAACAGACCTGAACCGCCAGTCAGAATGACGTTGTCGTTGGTCTTGAAAAGTTCGTCAAGCAAAGCCAAGGCTTCACGCTCATAATCCGCCACATCATATTTGTCTTCAATGCTGATATTGTGGATGAAATAGTGCTTTACTTGAAGCAATTCTTCAACTGTTGGCGCAGCCGTCCCGATGCTCATTTCCTTGTAGAACTGACGGCTGTCGGCAGAGAGAATGACAGTATTCAAAGCTTTGGCCAAAGCGATGGAAAAGGCCGTCTTGCCAGATGCGGTGGGACCTGCGATAACGATGAGGGTCTTTTTTAATTCGAAATTCGGAATACAGAATTCGGAATAGGGGCAAAGTCCAGCATCGCCTCGCGTAATTCCGCATTCCCCATTCCGCATTCCCCATTCCCCATTCATAATTCCGCATTCATCATTCCGCATTCCGCATTCCGCATTCCGCATTTTTCACCCTTTCCGCATTCAA
>ONVP01000323.1:1761-4400 GCA_900321315.1 uncultured Bacteroidales bacterium | reverse complement strand
CCGTCAATGTTTTGGATTCCCGTGATTTGCGGTTTGCTTTCGCTGTTGGTGCTGCATTTGGTCATGGACGAGTTCAAATGTCGTGTTTCGAGTAGGGTTCTCGGCTATGCCTTGCTGGTGTCGCTTTCTGTGTTCAACTTGGATTTTCGCACGGCACGCCCAGAGTCTGTGGCCATTTTGGTGAGTTTGGTGGGGATTTTATGTTTCTTGCGCTATTGGCGAACAGGTTCATGGAAGGATATGCTTTGCCTGTCGTTGGCCACGGCAGTCGGTTTTTCGTGCCATCCGTTCACGCTGCTGATGTTTGCCTGCATGGGCGGAGCGTTGCTGTTCAAGGCGATGGGCGAGTGGAAGTGCGAAGGGGCCAAGTTGGGGCGGCGTGTGCTGCATCTTTCCATGCTGCTCGTTGCGGCATTGTTGGGCATGGCGCTGTTTTATGTCGTTGATATGGCTGTGAATTCCCGGATTTATTCGTCATTTGGCGGCGAGATGAACGAGAGGCTGTTTGCGGGAAGCGGTTTTGGCAGCGTATTGTCGCTGTTTGTTAAGGCGGTGTTCGTTTCAAAACAGGGACTATATAGCATTCCGCTGCTTGTGTTAGCGGTGGTGATGGCATTTCGCGCTGATGATTATAAGATGAAGGCTTTGTCGGCGGTTTGCGTGGCCTATGTTCTGCTATTTCCTTTCGTGTATTCTTTTCCTCCTATGCTGGGTTCGTGTGCTACCTATCTGGCCACGATTGGTGTTTGTGTGGCTGTCGGTGCCTCGATGCAGCTCATTGAGCGCAATCCCAAGCGGCGTAAGGCCAAGGCATATATGGCGGTGGGCGCGGCCTATTGCATGTTCAATTTCGCCCTCATCAACGGTTACAACTTCACCAAATATGACACTTCAAACACGATGCTGGCAAACGACCTGAAGCAACATGTGCCAGAAGGCGCAGTGGTCTATGGCAGCCTCGACATGTGGCCTTTCCTGATGAACACACAATATTACAGCACCCACTACCGCCTTGACTTTCCCACCTATGATTTTGATTTCATCGTCACCACTCAAAAGCAGGAAGAGCAATGCACATGGGGGTCATATCAATATATGATTAGCCGAACCGAAACCGAATATAATCTTGTTTATCAGGTTGATACGAAACACTATGGGAAGGTGAGGCTGTTCAAAAAGAGAAATGCGGAAACGAAGGACATTACAGGATGAATTATAAGAAACTGATAAACAATCCTTGGTTCGTTTTGTTGTTCAACACGATTGCTTTCGTGCTAATGGCATGGACGTTCCCTATTCGTTTTGAGCAAAACGACGACGCGACGATGTGCATGATTGCCAATGGTGTGTATTCAGGCACACCGGATGGTCATTTGGTGTTCATCAACGCATTGTATGGATGGCTGCTGGCAGGCTTGTACATGCTGACCAAAACGGTGGAGTGGTACTCGTTAGGCTTTAGTGCGATGCAAGTCATGGCCATGACTGGCATAGTCGTGATGGTATTGGGTGACAAAGAGATGAAGTCGCTTTGGAAGGTGGTGTTTCTCGTCGTGATGTATGTGTTGTGGGCAAGGATTGTCATAGCGTTCCAGTTTACAACGACAACTGGGCTTTTGTGTTTTAGTGGTTGTTTGGCCTTGCTTCAATCATCGAGGAAATGGCGTATGGCAGGGGTGGCTGCGGTATTTGTCGCCTCGTTGTTGAGGTTCGAGGCGGCGGCTATGGTAGGCATTTTGTGTGCTCCTATGTATTTGTTGAAAGTTATCAAAGACAGAAAGTTTGTTTATTGGTTGGCGGGATTGTTGTTGCTGGTTTTTGCAGGACGTTTTGCTGATGGTCTTTTCTATCAGCAGCAGGATTGGGCAGAATATCGTGCATACAACGCGGTGCGCGGATTCATCAACGACAATCCTAACGTGGGGTTGGTTGGAGCCGACTTGCCCGATGGAGTTGAGGAGGAGGACTGGCGAATGTTGGTACTTTTTTCTGGCGATCCCAAGGTGATGTCGTTGCCAAAGATGAAGGCCATCAAGGCGACGATAGAGGACAGGATTTCGTTTCGCCAAGCCGTGTCCAACATGTCCAGCCTGCGCACGTTTAATCTGCCTATAGCATTGGTCATTTTGGCCGTCGGCTTTTGCATCGTGATGAATTGTAGGACCGACGATTCGCGCATGCATGGAAGGGTGTATGCCCTCGTCGTTTCGTTGTTGATGTTTTTGCTGTTGTTGGCCTATCTGGCTTCGGGTTCATACGTCAAACACCGTGTATTCATCTGCATGCTTTTTCCCATAGCTTATCAAATCGTGGCGTGCATGCCGGTTCCAGGCAGGAAACTCACTATGTTGAGCTTTGGTGTTTTTGGCCTTGCCATGGCTTTGTTTCTTGTCAAACCCTCTTTCGTCAGGAAAAAACTGGATTCATACAAGTCGGTGAACACCGAGAAGGATGATTTTGCCACCTTTCAACTTCCCCTTGTGGGAGATAGGGAAGGATGGGTGTATCTGGGGGCATTCCGTTCGCAGAACCTGTCGCCGTTTGGGGTAAAAGACTTGCGGTTCCATCCGGTAGCTTTCGGTTGGACTTCAGGCATTCCATTCCAAAAAGGCAAGTTGGAGTGTCATCGCGATTTGGTC
>ONVP01000323.1:0-1755 GCA_900321315.1 uncultured Bacteroidales bacterium | reverse complement strand
GATTCTGATATTGTGTATTTTGCCCCATTGGATGAACCACCGATGCATTTTGTTGAAAGAATCGAGAAGAATTACGGAATCGCATCACAGCTTGTCATTGTGGATAAAAATGAAAAATACGCCTTGTATAAGTTTGTATCGAAATGAGTGCGTCAGCGAAATTCTCTCTTCATATCGTTTCCGGAGTCAAATATCTCATCTCTGGAATTTATTGTTGAAAGAGAAAGCTTTCAGAATAGATTTTGTGTCATTAAACAAGAGAATACCTCATGCAAATCCCTTTCAACAAACCCCATCTCACGGGCAAAGAAGCCCACTACATGTATCAGGCCGTGTATGACGGCAAACTGAGCGGCAACGGCGAGTTTACTAAGCGTTGCCAGCGTTTTTTTGAGGAAAAATACGGCTTCAGGAAGTGTCTGCTCACCACGAGCTGTACCGACGCGCTCGAAATGGCGGCCATCTTGTGCGGCATCCAGCCGGGAGACGAGGTTATCGTGCCGAGCTATACTTTCGTGTCCTCGGCCTTGGCTTTCGTTAGGGCAGGGGCAAAAATCGTCTTTGCCGACAGCATGAAGCGCAATCCCAACATCGACGCGGAGCAAATCGAGGCATTGATAACTCCGCGCACCAAGGTCATCGTGCCCGTGCATTATGCTGGCGTGGCCTGCGACATGGACCACATCATGGAGATTGCCGAACGCCACAAGCTGCTGGTGGTGGAAGATGCAGCTCAGGCCATCGATTCCTATTACAAGGGCAAGCCATTGGGAACGATTGGCCACCTGTCGGCATTCTCGTTCCACGAAACGAAGAACATCATCTCCGGTGAGGGCGGGATGCTTGGCATCAACGACGAGCGTTTCATCCGTCGTGCCGAAATCATCTGGGAGAAAGGCACCAATCGTGCCGAGTTTTTCCGTGGCGAAGTGAACAAATACGGCTGGTGCGACATTGGTTCGTCGTTCCTCCCGAGCGAAGTGGTGGCGGCGTTCCTTTGGGCGCAGTTGGAGCATCTCAACGACATCCAGAGCAAGCGCAAACTGTTGTGGAACAAGTATTTCGAGCTGCTTGAGCCTTTGGCCGATGAGGGACGCTTCCGTTTGCCAGACCTTCCCGACTATGCCACCAATAATGCCCACATGTTCTATTTGGTGTGCAACAACTTGGCGGAACGTTCTGCATTGATTAAGAAATGGAAAGACAATGACATACTTGCAGTGTTCCATTACTTGAGCCTCCACAGCAGCGAATATTACCAGGACAAGCACGACGGACGCCAGTTGCCCGAGTGCGATCGCTATGCGGATTGTTTGGTGCGGCTGCCGATGTATTATGAACTGGGCATGGAAGATGTGGAGAGGGTGTGTGAAACGATAAAAGCCGTAAAACAATGAAAGAGAAGAAAGAAAAAATATTGGATGTTCTGTCAATAGTTGGAACAATCGCCATCGTTGTAGCTTTCTTCATCATTTCGAGGAGTGGATTTTTTGTGGGAGACGATTGGGCTATGGGTGTTGGCCTGACTTCGTTCCGCGAATTGGTTGTGTCTACTGCAAATTTCTATCTGTACAACGGAAGCAGCATTTTCAGCGCTTTTTGCCAATACTTGTTTTGCGGATTATTGCATTCCAATAAAGTGTGGTTTGATGTTGTAAATACCATCATGTTTTTGTTGTTCGTTCTTGGTTGCGCTCAACTTGTGATGAAGGATAAGAAAAAGTTTTGGCGAGTGACTTTTGTCTTTGCCATTCT
>ONVP01000211.1 GCA_900321315.1 uncultured Bacteroidales bacterium | reverse complement strand
AAAAAAAGCGAGCAATTTGTTTTTGCTCGCTTTTTGTGGGACGTACTGGACTCGAACCAGTGACCTCTGCCGTGTGAAGGCAGCGCTCTAAACCAACTGGGCTAACGTCCCTCCGTTGAATGAAAAAACGCCGTTGGGCGTTTTGTGTGGGGCGAACAAGGATCGAACTTGTGACCTCATGCCTGTCAAGCATGCGCTCTAAACCAACTGAGCTACCGTCCCAAATGCGGGTGCAAAAATACGGCTTTTTTTCGAACTGACAAGTTTTTTTCTTCCTTTTTTCAAAAAAATTCTACCTTTGTGCAATTAAAACCCTTAGTTATGAGAATTAAATACTTATTAGTCAGTTTGTTCCTTGTTTTTGGAGCACTTTCGGCTTCGGCCCAAGAAAAGAAGAATTTCGAATTGGAAGACCTTTATCTGCGCCCGACATTCTCCACAAAGAGCGTCCGCGGCATGAATTCCTTGAAAGATGGCAAGTCGTATGCCTCTTTCGAGAAAGGCAAACTCAACATTTACAACTACAAGTCGGGAAAGCTCGAAAAGACCTTGTTTGGCATCGCCGACCTCACCATGCACCCGGATTCGCTGCCCATCGGGCTTCAGGATTACGAATTGAGCACCAACGAAGACAAGATGCTGTGCGTCACGGAGATGGAGAACATCTACCGCCATTCCTATCACGCCACCTATTATATATATGACTTCAAGACCAAGACCTTACAGCCGCTTTCGGAGAACGGAAAACAGCGTTTGGCCACTTTCTCGCCCGATGCTACCAAGGTCGCTTTCATGCGCGACAACAACCTGTTCGTCAAGGACTTGGCGACAGGGGAGGAGAAGCAGTTCACCGACGATGGCCTCTACAACCACATCATCAACGGTGCGCCCGACTGGGTCTATGAGGAGGAATTCAGCTTCTCGCAAGGTTTCTATTGGTCGCCCGACAGCAAAAAAATTGCCTTCATGAAGTTTGACGAGAGCAAGGTGCGTGAGTTCCAGATGGAGGAGTTCGAGGGCCTTTATCCCGACTGGTACAGCTTCAAGTATCCCAAGGCGGGTGAGGACAACTCCGTCGTTGGGATTTATGTCTATGACCTCGCGAGCGGCAAGACGGTGAAGATGGACACGGGCGCCGAAACCGACATTTACCTGCCCCGAATCGCTTGGACGAAGGATGCCAACACGTTGGCCATCCAACGCCTCAACCGCCATCAGAACCATCTTGAAATCCTCGCCGCCGATGCCAACACTGGCAAAAGCCGCGTGTTTTATGACGAGACCAACGACTATTACATCGACATCACCGACGACTGGCATTTCCTCGAGGACGGCAAGCGCTTCCTCATGACTTCCGAAAAGAGCGGCTACAACCACATTTATCTCTACAACCTGGACGGCTCTTTGTTGAAGCAACTCACTGACGGACAGTGGGATGTGACCAAAGTTTACGGCTTCGACGGCAAGGAAGTGTATTTCCAAGCCGCCAAGAAATCTTCTGTCGAGCGTCAGATTTACGCCGTTAATCTGAAAGGCCAGTTGCGCGAGGTGATTGGTCGCGAAGGCACCAACCAAGCGCGTTTCAGCAACGACTTCAGCTACCTTATTAATATTAATAGCAGCATCACTCAACCTCGCCAGTTTGAACTCTACACCAACAAGGGCAAGTTAGTGCGCGTCCTTGAGGACAACCATGAGTTTGCCGAAAAGCTGAAGACCTTCAACCTTGGCGAGAAGAAACTCCTGAAAATCAACGACCCGGCCTTTGTTTTGCCCGATGGAAAGCAAGTCGAAATGGACGCTTGGCAAATCCTGCCTCCCGACTTCGACCCGAGTAAGAAATACCCTGTGCTGATTTACGTTTATGGCGGTCCCGGCCACCAAACCGTGAACAACTCATGGGCCGACAGCGACTTCTGGTGGATGCAGCTTTTGGCGCAGCACGGCATCATCAGCGTGTCCATCAACAACCGTGGCAGCGGCGCGCAGGGCGAGGTCTTCAAGAAGATGACCTACCTGCAACTGGGCAAGTACGAGACCGAGGACATGATTACCCTCGCCAAGTACATGGCCAAGCAGCCTTATGTGGATGCTGAAAGAATCGGCATCTACGGCTGGAGCTACGGCGGTTTCATGGCGGCCAACGGCATCACCAAGGGCGCGGATGTCATCAGCACGGCGGTGTCGGTGGCTCCCGTGACCAACTGGCGCTATTACGACAATGTCTATACGGAGCGTTTCATGCGTACACCGCAAGAGAACCCCGACGGCTATGATCTTAACTCGCCCGTGCACAACACGGCCTTGATTAAGGGCAACTACCTGCTTTGCCACGGCAGCGGCGACGACAACGTCCACTACCAGAACGCGATGGAACTCATCAAGGCCATGGTTTCCAACGGAAAACAGTTCGACCTGATGATTTATCCCAACAAGAACCACGGCATCTACGGTGGCTACGAATATGGCGACGGAGAGAGCCGGATGCACCTGTTTACCAAGATCAACAGCTTCTTGTTCAAGCATTTGCTGGGAGAGTGATCGAAAAAAAGCGTCAGCCAAGCGGCTGACGCTTTTTTAATGGCGTTCAGTGTGTTTTTCCGCCTCGCAAAGCCCGTCTTTGTTGCCGACCACGAAGGCCACGTGAGATGTGCAGAAATTCAGTTGAAAAAATGCTTTTCTCTTGACATAACCAAAAAAACGTATCTTTGAACCTTCGCATAGCAAATATTCTTTCGACGAGTTGGCACAATTTCCCCCATTTTACTACCTTTGCAGAAAATATCCCAAACATGGAAAACAAAGATTTGGAACACCCCCGCATGGTTTGTTCGCACGACATTCATATTGATAATGAATACGCCAATTGGATGGCGGAAGTGAAGCATTGCTACCATTCCGCACAGGCCAAGGCCGCCGTGAGGGTGAATGCGGAAAAACTACTTTTCAACTGGCAACTTGGGCGAGACCTTGTGCAGAAAAAGGCCGAGGAACGCTGGGGCGCAGGTGTCGGTGAGCAAGTGAGTTTGGATTTGCAGAATGAGTTTCCAAATGTAGATGGATTCTCTACCTCAACTTTATGGTTGATGAACCGATGGTATCTGTTTTACACCAACGAAACGGATGCGGAAATTCTCCAACGAGCCATTGGAGAGTTACAACATGCTATAAATCGGTTTCCTAAAAAACTTTACCGAGTTGGTAAAGAAATGGAAATGGTCGTTCGGGGGCATCAGTACGCCTATGGGCGTGGCCACTTATAACAACATCCGCATCAAGGACGTTCTGCCTTCACAAGAGCAATTGAAAGAGCGAATGGAACTGCTGCAAAAAGAACTTAGGGAAACCAAGCGACTAATGAACAAGGAGAATTAAGACTCACCATGACCTACCTAAAATCAAACGACCTATTCGCGGAAACCGAGCCTGAGCGCTTGTATTGGAACTTCCCCCGCCCCATTGTCATTGCCGACCATTTGATGATGCCCGACAACATCGGGGCGATGATTCGTCTGGCCGACAACATCGGGGCTTCGGAAGTGTGCTTCCTCGGCAAGGAGGACGAACATGACTTGGGCAAAATCCGTCGCGCCGCCGCTTCAAGCCGCGACAATATCCGATGGCACTTCACGGAAGAGACTGATTTACATAAGATTGTACCTGAAGGCAAAACCATCGTCGCCATCGAAACTGCCGACAACGCCACCTGCATCTACGACACAGAACTTCCTGAAAATGTGGCTTTTGTGGTGGGCAGCGAGCGTTTTGGCATCTGCGAAGAGGTTTTGGCGCAATGCGACATGGTGGTTTACATCCCCGTGCCCGGCCCGACGCGCTCGCTCAACGTAAGCCACGCCGCCGCCGTCGCGCTGTTTGAATGGCAACGACAAATGCTCTCAAAATGACAAAGTACAAGCACATATTCTTCGACCTCGACCGTACACTGTGGGACTTCGATGCCGCCGCTGAAGTGGCTTTCGAGCGGATTTATGAGCAGTATCACTTGAAAGACCTCGGCATCCCAAGCGCGCATGAGTTCCATGAGGTGTATCACCCTATGAATGAGCGACTTTGGGAGTTGTACCGCGAAGAAAAAATCACCAAGGACGAGCTGAATCGCACCCGTTTCGTGCTGCCTTTGGAACATTACGGCATCCACGACACCGCCCTCGCCGACCACCTCAGCGAGGATTACGTCTATTGGTCGCCGCGCATCGTGAGGCTCGTTCTAGGCACGATGGAACTGCTCGACTACCTCAAACCGAAGTACCATTTACACCTGATTACCAACGGTTTCCAGGAAGTACAAGACACAAAATTGAACCTATCAGGGCTGAAGCCTTATTTCGAGACCTTGACCGTTTCTGAAGAA
>ONVP01000240.1 GCA_900321315.1 uncultured Bacteroidales bacterium | reverse complement strand
TGGCTTCCTGATAGTACTCAATGGCTTTGCCGCTGTCATACACATCGTTGTTCTCGTCGCCGTAGATGGTGCCGAGGATGAACAGAATCGAAGCATTCTCCGGGTCGAGTTTGTGCAGTTCTACGAGGTCGTTGATGGCTTCCGCGCCCTTGCCTTGCTTCAGATAGACGTTCACCTTTTCGATGATCATGGCGGCATCGCCGGGATATTTGGCCAAGCCTTCGTTAATCATTTCGAAAGCCTTTTCCTCGTTGCCCATTCCGTGGTAGGCGGCTGCGAGGTGCTTGTAGATGTCCACATCGTCCGCGCCATCGTTTTTCAGCGTGGTGAAATACTCCAATGCCGTGTTGTAGTCTTCGGCGCGCAGGCTCGAAGTGGCGGCGAGGTTCAGCATGTCGTTGGCGTCGTTGGTGTCCAACTGCTTGGCGATGTCGTAAGCCTTCTTGAAAGCTGGAGCGGCTTCGGCAAACTTACCGGTGTTGTAATTGTCGGCACCCATTGTGTAGTAAGCGGTCATCACGGCACCAACACGCTGGTAGATGTCCTGCTTGTTGTCGTTAAGGAACGACTCGTTCTCCATGCACTTCATCAGCGATTCATAGACGACTTCCAAGGCATTGGGAGTTGCTGCCAGCAAAGCCTCGTCGCCCGATTGGATGATGTTTTGGTAGATTGTGGCACGATACAACCAGGCTTGCGACTGGTCGTTGGGCTTCATGCCGGCAAATTGCTCGTGGTTGATGCATTTCTCAATGGAAGCCACGGCTTTTTCGTATTGGCCGTTCTTGTTGTACATGAAGGCATCGGTTCTGTCCTTCTTCTGAGCCATCATCACGTTGGCGGTGAGCACGACGGCTAACAAAATCATTACTTTTTTCATTGTTTCAGGTATTTAAAGTTTGACAATTTCGTTTGTTGAACATCCTCCTATGCAATTATTGTTCCAAAGTGTTTTCGGTGGGGTCTTCCTCGATGGGTGTGGCGGTCGTTGAGTCTGTCGGAACGACATCCTCGGTCGACCCTTCGACAAACTCAGAGTCCTCAGTCGTTTCTTCCTCGTCCTCGTGCTCCACCTTGGTAACGGCGGCAATTTGGTCGGTGCCGCGCAGGTCGATGAGTTTCACGCCTTGTGTGGCACGACCCATTACGCGCAACTTGCTGACTGCCATTCTGATAACGATGCCCGACTTGTTGATGATCATCAGGTCGTCGTCGTCGGTCACGCCCTTGATGGCGATGAGGTCGCCGGTCTTGTCGGTGATGTTCAGGGTCTTCACGCCCTTCGCGCCACGGTTGGTGATGCGGTAGTCGTCGATGTCGGAGCGCTTGCCGAAGCCTTTTTCCGAAACGACGAGCACGGTCTGTTGCGGGTCGTTGATGCACACCATGCCGATAACCTCGTCATTTTCAGAGGCTAAGGTAATGGCTTTCACGCCAGTGGCGGTACGACCCATCGGGCGGACGGTCTGCTCGTTGAAGCGCACGGCCTTGCCCGAGCGCACGGCCATCAAGACCTCGTCGTTGCCCGAAGTCAGGCAGGCTTCAAGGAGTTGGTCGTCCTCGCGGATATTGACCGCGATGATGCCATTTTGGCGCACATTCTTGTAGGCCGCCAGTGTGGTCTTCTTGATGATGCCCTTCTTGGTGCAGAGGATGATGTAGTTGTTTTCGAGATAGTCCTCGTCGCTCATGCTCTTCACGTTGAGGTAGGCCATCACCTTGTTATCCTTGTCAATCGGGATGAGGTTCTGGATGGCGCGACCCTTGCTGTTCTTGCCTTCTTCGGGAATCTCGAAAGCCCTGAGTTTGTAGCACTTGCCCTGTTCGGTGAAGAAGAGCAGGTGGTTGTGGTTGGTGGCCGTGAAGATGTGCTCGATGAAGTCGGTGTCGCGGGTGGCGGAGCCTTTCGAGCCTTTGCCTCCCCTACTCTGCACACGGTATTCGCTCAGCGGGGTGCGCTTGATGTAGCCGAGGTGCGAGATGGTGATGACAACGGCATCGTCGGCGATGATGTCTTCCATGCGGAACTCGCCGGCGGCGGGCACGATTTGGGTGCGGCGCTCGTCGCCATATTTTTCTTTGATGACCAACAGTTCGTCCTTGATGATTTGGAACTGCAAGTCCACATTTTGTAGAATATCGTGGAAATGTTTGATGCGCTCGTGGATTTCGTCCAACTCGTCCATGATCTTCTTGATTTCGAGGCCGGCCAATTGACCGAGGCGGTAGGCCACGATGGCGCTGGCTTGCGGGTCGTCGAAGCCGAAGCGGTCCATGATGGCTTGTTTGGCCTCGGGTGTGCCGCCCGTGCAGGCGCGGATGGTGGCGATGATTTCATCGACGATGTCGATGGCGCGGGCCAAACCTTCCAGGATATGGGCGCGCTCCTCAGCTTTCTTCAGCTCGTAGCGGGTGCGGCGCATGATGATTTCGTGGCGGTGGTCCACGAAATGCTCAATCAACTGCTTGAGGTTCAGTGTATAGGGACGACCTTTCACCAAGGCCACGTTGTTCACGTTGAACGAGCTTTGGAGCGGTGTCATCATGAAGAGCTTGTTCAGCACCACTTCGGGGTTGGCGTCGCGTTTCAGCTCATAGACCACGCGGATGCCCTTGCGGTCGCTCTCGTCGCGGATGTCAGACAAACCTTCCAGTTTCTTCTCATTGACGAGGTCGGCGGTCTTCTTGATCATCTCGGCTTTGTTCACTTGGTAAGGCACCGAAGTGGCGATGATGCGCTCGTGACCGTTGTGTTCTTCGAAGTGGGTCTCGCCGCGAAGGACGATGCGTCCCCTACCCGTCTCAAATGCCTGACGCACACCTTCGTAGCCGTAAATCACGCCCGCGGTCGGGAAATCCGGCGCCTTGATGTATTGCATCAGCTCCGGGATGGTGATGTCGCGGTTGTCGATGTAGGCGATGATGCCGTCCACGCACTCGCTGAGGTTGTGCGGTGCCATGTTGGTGGCCATACCCACAGCGATGCCGTTGGTGCCGTTAATCAATAAGGTGGGCAGCTGGGTGGGCAGCACGGTCGGCTCTTGCAGCGAGTCGTCGTAGTTGTTCTGGAAATCGACGGTGTCTTTTTCGAGGTCGTCGAGCATTTCCTCGGAGATTTTCTGTAGGCGTGCCTCGGTGTAACGCATGGCGGCGGGACTGTCGCCGTCCATCGAGCCGAAGTTGCCTTGGCCGTCCACCAAAGGATAGCGCAGCGACCACCACTGGGCCATGCGCACCATGGCGTCATAGACGGAGGAATCGCCGTGCGGGTGGTACTTACCGAGCACGTCACCGACGATGCGGGCCGATTTCTTGTAGCCGCTCCTTGAAGTGATGCCCGACTCCTTCATGCCATAGAGCACGCGACGGTGCACGGGCTTGAGGCCGTCGCGCACGTCGGGCAAGGCGCGTGAAATGATGACCGACATCGAATAGTCGATGTAAGCCGACTTCATTTGGTTCTCAAGGTTTACCCTGATGATTTTTTCTCCAGTGTTTTCAGGAATGTTATTTTCCTGATTCTCAGGAGTGATGTTATTGTTTTCTTCCATTTTTGGATGATGTTTTTTGCTTTTTCAAATAAGGTTGCAAAAATAGGGAATTTTTGGATAGGTTATGCAAAAAAGGCGAAAAACTTGAAATTACAAAAACGTAAAAAGCCGACATCGCTGCCGGCTTTCGGTGAGATAATCGTATGGGGTTCCTGAGGGTTATGGAATGACGATTTTCTGTGTCCTGACGGAATCCGCGTCAATCAGGCGCAAAACGTAAACGCCAGCGGGCATTCCCGCCGTAGGGACGCACCGCGTGCGTCCGTCACGCGAAACGATGACGCGCCCCATCACGTCCATCACCTGTAGGGACGCACCGCGTGCGTCCGCCGTGATGACAATATT
>ONVP01000212.1 GCA_900321315.1 uncultured Bacteroidales bacterium | reverse complement strand
GAGGGGCGTTTTCGTCACTTTTTCCTGAAACTTTGTATGAATAGACAAAACGAAAGCGCCGATTTTGCACATTTTGCACTATCGGCGCCTGCATTCATATGTATGCCTGCTTCTTCAGCAGGGCGGTCATGGTCCTGCCGATGATGGCAAAGTAGTTTATATCCGTCACCGACCACTTCTTGAAGCGGTCTATGTAGCAGAAGGAGATGACTCCCTTTACCATGCTGTCTTCGGTCATGAGGTACTGCACACCGCCAAACTGACGCTGCTCGCGCATGTGGAAATGGCCCATCAGCACCAACTCAACATCGTTTTGGCTCATCATGTCCATGAAAGCATATTGCTCGTCTTGCGGCAGATTGGCAGCCGGCGTGGTAGTGTAATTGTACGACGTGCGGAACAGCCAATTGTGGCTGACAACAATACAGTGGCGGTAATCGGCTCTGTGTGAGAGTGTTTCCTCAAGCCACTCCAACTGGCGCTTGCCGTGGGTGCCGTTGCCCGAATCGAGGAAAATGTAAAGGTCTTGGAAACCGCCCATGGTCCTCACGGTCACGGTGTAAGTCGAAGTGTGGAAATACTGCTTGAAATAGTCGGCGCAATCATAATACACGTCGTGGTTGCCGATGACGAGGAAACCTGGGTCGTTCTTAGCCTGAGTATCAGCGTTATAGCGCAAAGCGTCATTAGTCATTCTGAAACCTGCCTCGCCGCTTTCGTTGGCCATGTCGCCGGCGTGGATGGCAAAAATGGCCTTCGGGTCGTTGCGCTCGGCGGTGATGTACTTGTAGAGGCGGTCCTTCTCGCCCTGCGGCACGATGCTGTCGCGCTCGGAATAGTGCGAGTCGGAGGTGGAATAAACACGATACTCGTCGGGAACGTTCTCGATAACGGGCATCCCTTTTTGCGCGTTGTAGTCGAGCCAGTCGGCCACTCGTTCCTCAGTGTCGCTGCGGTTGATGACCATGCCGGCAATGTCCAATCTATTGCAGCCCGTGGCGAAAATCGCGGCTGCGGCTAATATAACAAGGTGTAACTTTTTCATGGTTTTCAGTTTTTAGGTTTCCAAATCAGTCCAACGTTGCCAAACCAGCCGTTGTATTGCGACGAAAGGTTGAGCACACCGCAAGGGTGCACTCCCGCTTCGGCGGTGATTCTCAATCCGTTGCCGAGGTCGTAATAGCCGTTCACGCTATAGAAAAACAACGTGAAACGCTCGATGACGAAATCCCTGTAGTTGGAGAATCTCGCGCCCACGTTCCAAGGATGGCTTTGCTCGAACAAGTTGCCTTCGATGCAGAAAGTGACGTTCATCGGTTCAAAAACAGTTTCCATGCCGCCGTTCTTGCGCAACGGAATGGGTGCCGTGTAACGGTTGGTCAAGCCGAACTGGAAGTTGAAATGGCGGTTGCGCCAGCCCAAATCCAGCAAGGCGTTGAATTCCTGAAGGTTGTAGTTCGGGAACAAGCGATAGAGATAGCGGTTCTCCAAATAGAGCGTGCCACTTTTCGCCTTGAGCAAATTGATCTGCCATTGCAGGTTGATGGCATGGCGGTTCATCGTCGTGCCTTGATATCCGAAACCAATGTTGAAATTCTCAGCCAATTGATAATCAGCCTTTAAGGCCAATGCTGCGCTACTGCCCGAAGTTCGGGTGTAGTCGTATTCGGCGTAAGACTGCAAGGTCCATTGCGCCCGTGCGGCGATAGCGAAAAGCAGCATGACAAAAGTAAATGCTATTTTCTTCATAGTTAAAAATTTGCGCAAAAGTATGGAAAAAAACGGTTGGGCATGAAAACAAAGGGCAAATCTATGATATTCGCACCCGCGGATCGATGAAGCCATAAATGATGTCCACGACGATATTGACGATGATGAGCATGACCGCGATCAGCAGCACCGCGCCCATGATGACGGGGAAATCGTATTTGTCGAGCGCATCGACCACCACCACGCCGATGCCCTTCCAGTCAAAAACATATTCGACGAAAACCGCGCCGGCCAACAGCGAGGCAAACCAGCCCGAAACCGCAGTAACGACGGGATTCAAGGCGTTGCGTAGGGCATGGATGCAGATGACGCGGAAAGGCTTCAAACCCTTGGCCCGCGCCGTGCGCACATAGTCCATCGAAAGGGCCTCCAAAAGCGAGGTGCGCGTCAGCTCCGTGACCACTGCCAAAGGCCTCATTCCCAAGGTCAAAGCGGGCAAGATGAGGTTGCGCAGGCTGAGGAACTCTCCCCTGCCATATTCATCGACGGTGTAAAGACTGCCCGTCATGCTCAGTCCCGTGACATGTTCGAGCAAAAAACCAAAAATCCAAGCCATCAGGATAGCCGCGAAAAACGAAGGCAGCGACATGCCTATCGTGGTGATGAAAAGCGCCAATTTATTGAGAAACTTAGTGTTGAACACCGCCGTCAGAATGCCGATGAGCAAGCCCAACACCATCGCAATGGAGATGGAAACCGCCGCCAAAAGCAGCGTGTTCGGGAAGGCCTCGCCCAGAATGTCGGAGACCTTGCGCTTGCTTTGGTACGACATCCGCAAATAGGGCGTTTTCAGTACAATAGCCGTCGTTCCAAGAGTGGCAATTTTGGCATAATGCCCGATTTTTTCCAATTTTTGTTCGCTTTCCGAAACGTCATAAAACGAAATCGGGACAAGGTCGTTAAGGTAGTCAATGTATTGTTTTCCAAGGCTTTGGTTAAGGCCATACTCCTCACGGATAGCGTTCACTGAGGCTTCGTCGGCGCGCTGGCCGAGCATCATCTGGGCAGGGTCGCCGGGCAAGATGTTGAACAGGAAAAACACCAGCGTCGCGACACCCCACAGCACCGCGATTCCGTATAGCAACTTCCTTGTGATGTAAGCGCCCATTTCTTCACAAAACCATCAAAACAAACAAAACCTTCCTTGGGTTGGGGCGGCTATACAACCGTGTGCAGCCGGAAAGCAGCCAGTTGGCTTGCTTTCCATTACCATTCCGCTTGTTTTGAAGGTTTTGCATGTTTTGTGACTAATTAAACAATTCATTAAGTTTTTCCTTCTGAGGGAAGTCGATGGCGCTCCACTTGTCCTTCACCAAGCCGTTGTCGAGCCAAATCAGTCCCGGATTGAATCGTACTATCGTCTTGATTTCCAGCGCGTCGCCGTAATACACCTCATAAAGGAAATCGTATTTCTCGCGCAGGCTTTCCACCAATTCCGGCGTGTCGGCCACGGCCCAAATCACGGTATAGTCATGGTTTTCAGCGGCTTCGGTGATGATTCTCGCCTTTTCCCATTCTTTTTCAGTGACTTTCGATAGGTCGTTAGAGGTGAACATCAAGAGGTTTTCGGTGCTGAGAATCATGTCGGTGACATCGTTTCCGTCCTCATCCAAAGCACTGAAACCAAGATAGTTGGCACCACCTTCCACCCTTTGCTCGACGAACTCCCATTGGCTCATCCAAACCGAGTCGTTCCACGGATAGTCGGGCGAGAGGTATTCTTGGGTTTCTCCCGTCGCCTTATTCCTGTATTTCAGATAGATACGCATCTCTTCGGCTGGCTCGGCGTTCATCTGCTTGCCCACTTTCCAATTCATGAAATCCACCACGGGCAGGTGACGGTAATTGTAAACCTCGAAGCCCAAAAATGCCAACGCATAAACGCCTGCAATGACAAACTGACCGCGCCAAGTAAGACGATTTTTCAGTTGCTTATTGTTCAAAATCAGCGGAATAAGCACCGCGTCAATGACGAGATTTTTGTAAAATGTCTGCCAATTGCTCATCTTGACGGCCGAACCGAAACAGCCGCAATCGGGAACGAGGTCATAAAGCGCATCGAATAATGTCGTGACGGTAAAGAATATCATTAATAAGGTGGCGCCTAACACGGCCAATCGCGGGAAAACGTTGGTCATCAGGCAGATGCCGACAAGGAATTCCGCCAAAATCATAAACACGGCCAAAATCAAGGCCAAGTCGTTGAGCCAAGTGATGCCATAGGCGGCAAAATAGTCGAGCATTTTGTACTTTGTCCCGAGCGGATCTACGCCCTTAGTGAAGCTGCTGAAGATGAACAGCGCACCCACCAAAAGGCAGCATACAGTCAGCGCAGGCTTGTCGTAATGCTTATGGAAAACAAAGGAAATCAACAAGTTAAGCAAAATAACAGCGAGAAACCATGGAGTAAGATTCGGCAGGAAAACAATCCCCACTGCCGAGGCCAAGGCCACGCCAATGCTCAACCAACCGAGGGTAGAATTCTTTCTCATTTAGCTTCCTCCCCCATCAAAATCAACGCAAACACCGCGTAGTTGATCATGTCGTAATAATTCGCGTCAAGTCCCTCACTCACAAGGGTTTTTCCG
>ONVP01000213.1 GCA_900321315.1 uncultured Bacteroidales bacterium | reverse complement strand
CGAAGAGCAATTGGAAGTCTTGAAACACGATGCCGATTTTGCGGCGCAGGTAGGGGATTTCCTTCCTTTTGAGTTTGGTCAGGTCGTAGCCGGCCACATGGAACTGGCCGTCGCGGGCGGGCAATTCGCCGTACAAAGTCTTTAATAGTGAGGATTTTCCGCTTCCCGTGCGACCGATAAGATAGACAAATTCTCCCTTTCTGAGCGTGAGGTTCACGTTGGCCAAAACGAGGTTTTCCCGTTGGAATATGGATGCGTTTTTGAGTTCGATGATGAGTTCAGCCATGGCTGTATTTCAGGTTCAATATTTAAAATTCAAAATTTAAGATTCAAAATTCAATTGTTTGGATTTCTCGGCTGTCACTGTGTTAAGTCCTACAATTACCAGCTTCCCGAGGCGCCTCCGCCGCCGAAACCGCCTCCGCCAAAGCCGCCGAAGCCACCTCCGCTGCTGCCGCCGAAACCGCCTCCACCAAAGCCTCCGCCTACCCATGAAGAACTGGAACCTTTTCCGGAATAACTTGACGAGCTGCCTGTGTTGCCCCAGATGACCATCAAGATGATGATAATGAGGACCACTCCCCAAAAAAAGCTTACTCCATCTTCGTCGTTATAATTGTCTTGGGTGAACTTGCCCGAGCAGAGGTCCATGATGACATTGACAGCGTTATCGATAGCGGTGTAGTAGTCGTTTTCCTTGAAAGATGGAATCATCTCTTTCTCGATGATGCGCTTGGCCGTCGCATCGGTCACGTATTCCTCGATGCCGTAGCCGGTGTTGATGTTCACCTGGCCTTTTTCGCTTCCATTCTTGGGTTTTACCAAGATGACCGCGCCGTTGTTCTTGCCTTGCTGCCCCACGCCCCAGCTATGCCCGATTTCCGTTGCGTATTGCTCGACGCTGTAGCCTTGCAGGTCATCGACCAATAGGACGAGGATTTGGGTGGAGGTGCTGTCGTTGTAGGCCACGAGTTTCCGCTCCAGAACCTCGATTTGCTGTTCGGAAAGCGTGCCCGTGTAGTCGTTCACCAAGCGCGGCGGGTTGGGCGGACTTGGCAACTGGGCCTTCAGCACTGTGCCGAAGGAAAGCAAAACGAACATCCCCGAAGGAAAGCAAAACGAACATCCAGCCGATGAGAATCGTAAGTTTATGTCTGTCAATTGTTTTCATAGGATATGTCGTCGGGGATTTCGTTGATGTCGTTGGATTGGTAGGGGAAGTATGCCTTGAGTTTCTCGCCGCAACGCATGATGCCTTGTTCGAGGCCGTCGGCGAAACGGCCTTCGCGGAAATGACTCAGCATCAAGTCTTTCACTTCGTTCCAGAAGCCGTCTTCCACCACTTTGTTGATGCCTTCGTCGCCGAGGATGGCGAACTTGCGGTCGCGGACGGCCAGATAGATGAGCACGCCGTTGCGCTGTTGCGTCTCGTTCATCTTCAATCGGTTGAAAACGTGCAGACTACGTTCCTCGACATCGCCACGGCAATGGTTCTCGATATGCACTTTGATTTCGCCCGAGGTGTTCAGTTCGGCCTGCCTGATGGCTTCCACGACGCGGCGGTCTTCCTCACGGTTCAGTATGGTGATGGCGTTCGACATGATCGTTGCATTTGACCGCAAAAGTAATAAATTTAGTTCGGAAAGAGGCGGGCGAGGATTATTTTTGTTTCTTTGCAAGGTCAAAAACCGAAAACGAGATGGATAAATTCACGAAAACCATATTGGCATTAGTACTCATGGTGTTTTTTTCGGTGGGTTGCACAAAACCCGATGAGCCGAATAACGACGGAAACAATGGCGGCAACGACACAATTGCACATCACGAGTTTGTCGATTTGGCTCTGCCGAGCGGCACTTTATGGGCCACTTGCAATGTGGGAGCGAACGAGCCTGAGGAATTTGGCGGTTACTTCGCTTGGGGCGAAACGGTGCCGAAAGAAATCTATGACTGGAAAAGCTACCAATACGGCAGATTCTTCAATGATCGGTATGAGTTGAACAAGTATTGCACCGATTCGGTTCTTGGGCTCAACGGCTTTGTCGATAACCTGGCCATTTTGGAGCCTGCCGATGATGCGGCTACGTCCAATTGGGGCGCGGATCGGCGCACACCTTCCGCTGCGGAATGGGAAGAGCTTTTCGAGACTGTTCCCAATGAATTGGCAACCCGAAACAATGTGATGGGCTGGCTTTTTACCGCTGCGAATGGCAATAGCCTCTTTTTGCCTGCCGCTGGCTACTTTTGGGAAACGGTGTTCAACGCAGGCCTCGGCATTTATTGGTCGAATACGCTCCAATCAGTTTTTCCGAACCGCTCGTGGAGCTTCCATTTCAATACGGACAGCAACCACCTTTGCGGCAGCAGCGACCGCAACCGAGGACAATCGGTTAGGGCGGTGAGGTCGGTGAAATGATTGCTGAAAATTAATAAAGCCGAAGCCAAGAAATCTTTGACCTTCAGTAAATTACATAATCATCGTTCATTCTGGGCTGATAAACAGGTCATCCATTTTCACTTGCGATTGAACAAGGCCACTGTGCGAGTTTTGCCTTACGCCGTAGGTCGTAATCATGACCAATTGCAAAGCTTTGCGCGACTTGTTGGCCTCGCGGAAAACTTGGATTTTCTTTCTTAATTTGTCCTCATAATCTTGGTCGATGGCGAACTCTCCCACGGAATACTTGATTTCGCAGAGGTTGGTCGTTCGGTCGCGGCGGTCGATGACGAGGTCGATTTGGGCTTTGCCGCTTTCCGATTCGCCCCGCCATGACGAAATGTCCGTCAGCAAGGCGCTGATTCCCACCGCTTTCTTGATTTGCGAGATGTGGTCTTTGCAAACCTGTTCGAAAGTCTGTCCGGCCCAGCTGCTTTTCGCCGGATTGTCCAGAAAATGGGTCCAAAAGTGCTCGTCAGGATTTTGTTTGCCCTTGATGAAACGCAAATAGAATAAGGTGAAATAATCGGCAAGTTGATAGACTACATTTTTCTCGCCGTAGCCGAAAGTGTTGTAAGCTCTCACGAATTGGCTGTTTTTCAGGTTTTTCAGCATCTCGGTGAGTAGTCCGTTGTCTTCCATTTTCGTCTCGTCGAGTATTTCTTTTCGGGTAAGCCCAGACTTCTTCGTGGCGAGGGCTTCGATGATTTTCAGGTAGGCTTTCGATGCGCCGAACAGGGTTTCATATAGGTGGTCGAACTCGTCCCAAAGCGGGCCGTTGCGCTTGAAAAAGATGGTGTCGATGTTGGCGAGGTAGGAGAGGCTGTTGTCCAAAAGTTTCAGGTAATAGGGGATGCCGCCCATGGTCATGTAGCATTCCACAATGTCATAGCGGCTCCAGAGAATGCCTCTTGATACCAAGTATTTCTCGGTTTCTTGAAGCGTGAAAGGCATCAGATACTTTTCATTAAAAATGTAAACTCAGGTGCGGAAACTTGCAATTTTTACCTTGTTTCCGCACTTGAGTTTGGTTTTTTGGGGCGATTTATATTGAACTCAGGTGCGGAAACTGATGTTTTTACCATAGTTTCCGCACTTGAGTTTTGAATTTCATCTAAAACTTTTTAAGTTGAACCTGCATTATTTTCTTTCAGAAAGTGGTTGGTTTGGATTATTTTTGTTTCTTTGCAAAGTGAAATAAGGGATAACACTTTCAATAGGGCCGATGATAAAACTAATAACATATTATTGGCGTTCGTTGCGCTCGCGTTTGTCGATTCTCAAGTTGGTGTCGGGAATGTTGGTGGCACTTCTCATGTCCTTTGTGGTTTATTCCTTTTCATGTGTCATGTTGGAGGTTTTCCGTATTACTACGGTGACGCCAGAGTATGACATGTGGGTGCTTGGCGATAAGGAGCGTTCATTTTACCAATTGTTTTTCGCTTTCGTTTCGGTCATTCTTGCGCATTCGTTTTGTTTGGCTTATTGGTTTGGCGGACCAAGAAGGTTTTTTGAACGACATCATCGTTCGGCGGTGGTGATAGCCAACGGACAGCAGAACCTGAATTGGTATTTCTTGAGTTGGTTTGCAAAAGTTGTCTTTTGTTGGTTTGTCATCTTCAGCATTCCTGGCGGATTTTATGCTTTTTCGCTATATCCAGACTACAACTGCGTTTTTATCCTCCTCATCATAGTCTTGTTCTTGCATCCTTGGGTGGCGATGAGGTTGGCGTTTAAGCGTAAAACCTTGAAATGGATGGCACTGTCGGCCTTGCTCGTAAGTGCCCTCGCATTTGGTATGTCAAGAATCAATTTGGTCGATTACGAGTCGTTGGAAAACGCCTTTTTAAGTAGAAATGTTGCACATGTATATGGCTTGGATCTTCCTGCAACGAATGCGGCTCAAAAAACTGAGCGTGCTAATCTAACAAAGGATGTTTATATGGTGCAGTCTAATGACGCAGAACCGAAATGCTTGATTTTTGTCGATGGCCAAAAGGTGGATTTGCAGAAGTTTTCAAGGGTAATGGAGGAATGGCGGTCGTGACATAATGAAGCGGATGTTCCTTTGTTGTCCTGCCGGTTGAACATTGACAAGTCTTTGAAAATGAAAGATGTGGATGAGGTAAGGCAAGTGTTGGCCGACATGCGATTTTATAGGATTCAGTATGCAGTGATCCCGAAAAACCCAGAGATTGATATTCGGTATTATACTTTTTTGTCTATGCCTTTGCGTATGCCGATTCGGTTTGTGGATTCTTTGTCTTATCAAGAAACACTTGATAGGCTATGTGAAAGCCCCCACCAAATCAATGTGAGCCAAAACACGTTAAGAGATTATCTGATCAATGGCGTTTCGGTGAGAGGTGAGGACTGTAAGCCTGTCCTGAAGCGGCTGATGCAACAAAATCCAGATTATGTCATTCGATTTAATGTGGACGGAGAGATGTTATATGGTGATTATATGGTAATTCTTACCTCTGCATTTGAGGCTTTGAATGAACTGAAAGATGAATATGCCATGGAGAAATACTCAAAGCATTTGGAGCAAGTATGGTCTGATGAAGAAATGAAGGATATAAACGAGCATTTCTCATTCCGTTTCTTTGAGGAAAAATAGCGTTTGCGGCAAACAGAAAGCCGCAGCCAAGCAAATCCTTACCAAACTGCGGCTTTTCCTATTCTTGATTTTTTGATTATAACTTTTCAAGATTCCTCTTCACAAACTCACTCAAATCCTTGCCTTTGAGCAAGTTCTTCGAGAGCAAAGCGAGGTCATAAATCTGCCTAATCGTGGCTTCTTGTTCGGCTTCGTCCTTGTCCAAAAGGCCAGTGATGACGGGGCTGTTAGTGTTGAGCATCAGTGTATAGCTGTCGGGCATGGAGCCGTAGAACGACATTGGCCCGCCGCCCATCTGCTCCATCTCCTTCATACGGCGCATCCACTCGTTTTGGGTGACCTCCACGGGAGCGTCGGCCTCGCCTTCGTTGCTAAACGCA
>ONVP01000243.1 GCA_900321315.1 uncultured Bacteroidales bacterium | reverse complement strand
CTACCTGCGCCGCAAAATCGGCATCGTGTTTCAAGACTTCCAATTGCTCTTCGACCGCAGCGTGGAGAAAAACCTCGAGTTCGTACTGAAAGCCACAGGCTGGCGCGAGCCTGACGAGATTTCCAAGCGCATCCACGAAGTGCTGCTAATGGTCGGACTTGCCGACAAGCGCAAAGTGATGCCGCACCAGCTCTCGGGCGGCGAGCAGCAAAGCGTAGCCATCGCCCGCGCCTTGCTCAACCATCCCGACGTCATCCTCGCCGACGAACCCACCGGCAACCTCGATCCCGACACGACATTAGAGGTAATGAAACTGCTCCGTCGCATCAGCGAAAACAACACCGCAGTGCTGATGGCAACGCACAATTACACGCTCATGCAAAAATATCCCTCCCGCATCGCCAACTGCAAAAACGGGACAGTCGTCTGCTCCGAAATGGAATAAACGCTTTTATGATCCACGAGCTTTCCATACTGATTCCAACACGCAACGACGCTTGCTTGACACAAGTCCGCGACTTGCAACAAATGGCTTCCAGCATCGAAGGGCTTCGCTACGAAATCATCGTTTCCGACGATGCCTCCACCGATGAGGAAACGCGCCGCCAAAATGCCATGATCAACGAAATCGAGCATTGTGCCTTGGTGCGACACACCGAAAACACTGGCCGCGCCGCCAACCGCAACTTTCTCGCCCGACAAGCGCGTTACGAATGGTTGCTCTTTTTGGACTGCAACGTCAAATTCGACAACGAGCGTTTTTTGAGGAATTATATAGAATCGGACGAAACTGACATCGTGAATGGCGGCATCGTTGCGAAAACAGACAAATCGCTATCAGACAGCAACTTGCGATATATGTACGAAAAGAAAATCGAGGCAGCGCACACGGCTTCGGAGCGAAACAAAAGACCTTACCAAAGTTTCCGTACATCCAATTTCATGGTGCGCCGTAACGTTATGCTGAAGCACCCGCTTGACGAGTCGGTGCCCGGATACGGCTACGAAGATGTTCTTTTCGGAAAAACCTTATGCAAAAACTCCCTGAAAATCAAGCACATTGACAACCCCGTCGTAATGACACATTTTGAGGACAACGAAAAATATGTCGCCAAAATAGAGGAAGCCATGAACACGCTTCATGCCTTGCGGAACGACCTGACAGGCTACTCGCCTTTGCTCTCCGCAGCGGCAACCTTGCGCAAGTTCCACCTTACGCCTCTGTTCATGCTGTTTTTCAAGAAAAACGCCCAGCGCATCCGAGCGAATCTCGCTGGAACATCGCCCTCTATAAGATGGCTAAATATTTATAAATTAGCATATTACCTTTCCATTGAGGAGAAAAATCACAGATAATGTGAATAGATTTCCATCAGCAATTTGCTTTCATTCTCCCAACAAAGCTCCTCGGCTGCCTTGACCAAACCTTCTTGCCAAACGGCTCTTCTTTGCGCGTCGTTCAAGCTCGCTTTAATGGTTTCAGCTATGGCTTCCGGACGATGCGAAGGAATGAAATCTCCAATGTTATAACGAGTTATAACCTTCTCAATCTCAGTTAGATGCGAAGCCACAATCGGCACACCCGCTTGGATGAAATCAAACAATTTGTTGGGCAGGCTGAAACGATAGTTGAGGTTGGTGTCCTTATCTAGGCAAAAGCCCAATTCGGCGAGTTGCGTGTAAGCCATCATTTGTTGGTAAGGCATCCTCGGGAAAAAGCGCACTCGGTCGGTAATTTGCATTTGCTCAACCATTTGCTTCAAAATCGGAAGTACATCTCCCCCACCGATAATCATCAGGAGGCAATCGTCCAGATACTGCATGGCTTGCACCAATTCCTCCGCCCCACGCTGTATGTTGATGCCCGAACCTTGCAATACCAACAGGTGCTTGTCGGCGGGCAAACCCAAAGCCGCTTTGTCGCCTTTGGGCGGCAAGGCCTTCTTTGGCGGTACATTCCTGATTACATGACACTTGACTCCATATTTCTCGCGAAACAATTCGGCGATGCTGTCGCAAACCGTAATCATCTCGTCCAACTTGGGCACCACAAAGCCTTCTATGCGCTTCCAAACCTTTTGCACCTTTGGCCGATTGACCAATTCTGGTGTCTCAGTGAAATACTCATGGCTATCGAAGATCATCTTGCAACCTTTCAGGCGCGAGATGTAATAATTGGGCAAGATGGTATCCAAGTCGTTGGACAGCAACAAATTGGCGCGATGAAACAGCAAAAAGAAAAACAAGCGGATGTTGTATTCGGCATAGAAAAGCGGTCCTTTCTCAAAAAGCAGCCTCATCCGATGCGTGGCGTAAGGCCTTTTGTCCATCGGCGGACTTTTTCGTTGCTTCCTTCCGACCAAAAGCACCTCATAACCAGCCTTTTGCAAAGCCAGACACGACTTGTTGACCCGTTGGTCCGTGACCAAGTCGTTGATAACCGATACGATGGCGCGTTTCATGGGGCAAAGTTACGAAGTTTTCTGATGAAACGACCAACTTTGCCTTCTATTGTGTATCTTTGTCGCCATGAAAACAAACGTTAATCTCCACCCTTACAACAGCTTCGGCTTCGATGCCGTGGCAAGATATTTCTCAGAAATCAATGATATTCAGCAACTTGAAGACCTTATTCATACCGATGTTTTCAAAAGCGAGAAGCACCTGATTCTCAGCGGCGGCAACAACATCCTGTTTCAAAACGAATTTTTCGATGGCCTCGTCATCCACATCAACACGAAGGGCGTCGAAATCCTTCGCGAGGACGAGAACGAAGTAATCATCCGCGCCCAAGCTGGTGAAGATTGTCCTGATTTCGTGCGGTTTACGGTTGAAAAAGGTTGGTTTGGTTTGGAAAATCTCGCCCACATCCCGGGTAAGGTCGGGGCGGCGCCGGTGCAAAACATCGGCGCGTATGGCATGGAGCTGAAAGACAGCTTCTTGCAATGCGAAGCCATCCATCTTGAAACGGGTGAAAAGCGCGTTTTCAAGAAAGAGGAATGCGCTTTCGGCTACCGCAGCAGCGTTTTCAAAAACGAGCTGAAAGGGCAGTTTGTCATCACTTCCGTCGATTTCATGCTGCACAAACAAGCCGACTTGAAATTGGATTACGGCAACATCAAGGCGTATCTTTCGGAGCACGGCATGGAAGCCCCTACCCTGCTCCAACTCCACGATGCCATCTGCGCCATCCGCGACGCCAAGCTGCCCGACGTGAAGCAAGTCGGCAACGCGGGCAGTTTTTTCAAGAACCCCGTCATTGAAAAGGCGCAATTTGAGGCTTTGCAAAAGGATTATCCCAACATTCCGCATTATCCCGATGCGGATGGAATGGTGAAAGTGCCCGCGGGCTGGCTGATTGAACACTGCGGCCCTTCGACCCTTCGACAGGCTCAGGGCTCAGGGACCGCTCATGATCCTCATGGCTCAGAAGCCGTCAGTTGGAAAGGCTGGCGCGATGAGCATGTGGGCGTTTACGACAAACAAGCCCTTGTGCTCGTGCATTATGGCGGCGGAAAAGGTCAGGACATCGTGGAATTGGCGCGCAACATCCGAGATTCCGTGGAAGCGAAATTCGGGATTCAGATTAGTCCAGAGGTGAATTTCGTATAAAACTCAAACACAGCATTTTGTCGGTGAAAACAAAAAATAGTAATGGCCATTACGGTAATGGCCATTACTATTTTTTGAAAAATCGTTCATCGTCAATGGAAAGGATTGATTTTCATTGTGTTGCCGTCTGCGTTTTCGCTGACGGGGCCTACCGGGGTGCTGCCTGCCGGGGTTGGCGTACCCGATGTCGACAGTCGGCAGGGGTTTACACCGCCTGCCTAATATCCTGTCGCCCCTACGGGGCTGGCCTGCCGGACAATATGGCGGGGAATC
>ONVP01000216.1 GCA_900321315.1 uncultured Bacteroidales bacterium | reverse complement strand
GAAACCATCGACAACGGCGACGGCACCTTCACTTGGCACTGGAACACGCCGCAAGAGATTGCCACCTATCACATCTCTTTCATCGTCGGCGACTTGGTGCTTTGGGAAGACACCTATCACGGCCTCGAGCGCGACATCCCGATTGAGGTTTACACCACTCCGGGCTTGAGCAGCAAGGTGGCTGGCACTTTCGCCCATATCCATGAAATCACGGCGTTCCTTGAGGAAAACCTCGGCCCTTATCCGTTCAACCGGATTGGCTACCTCAGCACGAGCTTGGGTTGCATGGAGCATACCGACAACATCGCCTTGGCCACCAGCGTCATCAGCGGCAACACCGACAACGAGGAATACTTGGCCCACGAGCTGTCGCACATGTGGTCGGGCAACCTTGTGACCTGCGCCACGGCGGGCGACATGTGGCTCAACGAGGGCTTCGCGCAGTTTTGGGGCAAGTTCTACCGCTCCGCCGTGTATGGCGAACAGGTGTTCCAAAACATAATCTCGGATTTGGTGAACACCATCAGCAATTGGTGCAACACCTCGAACAATTGGATGCCGCTCAACAACATGCCGTTGGACATGACCTACGATGGCACGGCCGTTTACGACCGTGGCGCGGTCATCGTCAATACGATGATGAACTACATGGGGCGCGAGAATTTCCTTTCGGCCATGCGCGACTATTTCCAGCAATACGCATACCAAGCGGCTTCTTCCGAGCAGCTTTGCGAAGCCTTATGCCAGCATTCAGGCATCGACATGAACGGCTTTTTCGATACATACGTCTATGCTAAAGGGATGCCGCACTTGTATGCCGTGATCGAATCGATGGCGCAGGTGGGCAACCAATACGAGGTGGGCCTGAAATGCAGCTACCAGCACATAGGCGACACGCACATCGGGCAAAACAACGCATACGAAGTGACTTTCATCGGCCCCGATTTCCAATTCGCCACCAGAAAAGTGGGTTGGGACGGACTGCACGGCAGCGCCACGGTGACCCTTGACTTCGAACCGGTTGCCATGGTCAACGACTTCAACAACAACTGGTTGGACGGCAGGCGGCAGAAGAACTTCATGCTGAAGAACACGAATGAGGCCGTTTTTGGCGACATGACCATGAGGGCCACCACCATAGCCGACTCGGTGTTTGTGAGCGTGGAAGACCACCTCGTGGGGCCATACGACGACCCTCTTGTCCCAGCCTTGGCATTGTCGTCGAAGCATTTCTGGACGGTCAGTCGCCATGACTTCGGCAAAGCCACCGTGAGAGGCTCTTTCTACTATTCAAAGACTGACGACTCTGACATCATCCACACGCAAAACGACTCCGCGACCCTGCTTTACCGCAAGAACGCCTTCGAGCCGTGGCACGAAATTGCCTTCTCCCTCGAAGAAGGCAGCACTTGGAAAGTGGGCATCATGAATGTGGATGACCTGCTCTCGGGCGAATACACCATTGCCGCATGGGACAAGAGCTTCCTCGGCATTGGCGAAGGGGATGGGCTGGAGAACGGAATGCAAGTGTTCCCCAATCCAGCTGGAAACCAAGTCAGTGTCAGCTGGAACGGCAAGGCCAACGGTCAACTCCTGTTGAGCGACCACGGCGGAAGGGTGCTGAGAAGTTTCGCCATCAATGGCACCAACAGCCTCTGGCTTTCGACGGAAGGCCTCGCCAAAGGCAGCTATCACCTGACGCGCACCGACGACAACGGCGCGGTTTTGGAAGTCAAGCAAATCGTCATCAAATAAATGCAACCATGAAAAAAACAGTGCTTTTACTGCTTGTTTTCGCTTGTTTCTCATGCGAAAAACCAACCCAGAAAAAATGGGAGATGTTTTACGGCTACACCAGTGGCGACATTGTCGGTGAGTATGTCAATTCAGGAGCGGACGATGCTTTCTCCGACCTCACCGAAGGCAACGAATGCCATCTCTGCACCGACGCGCAAGTCGGAATTTCGGCTCTTTCAGGGGGAAGCATCTCGTTTCATATTCTTTGTAGCGACCACAACAATTTCGAGAAGTCTTTCTCGGGCAAGCCTGCCTTGGGCGAGAACGCTTTCCTCATCAGCCTTTACGGCAACATGACCAACTTGAAGCGGTATGGCGTTTCGGCCAAAGTGTTGAAAAACGCCGAAAATGCAGTCCGTCTCGAAGGTTTTGTCGCGGAAGACCATTATGAGCGGGAATACAACTCGGCAACGCACACCTACGACACCTTGTTCAGCTACAGCGTCAAGTATTATTTCGATGTGGTGAAGGAATGAGGGAGCGTCCCTCATTTGTCTAATGTGATGCGGAACGTGGTGCCTTCGCCCACTGTGGATGACTTCACGAAGATCTTGCCCTTGTGGTAGTCCTCGATGATGCGCTTGGCCAACGACAGGCCCAAGCCCCATCCACGTTTCTTGCTCGTGAAGCCGGGATTGAAAACCTGCTTGATTTGCGACTTCGGTATGCCCTTGCCGGTGTCGCTCAGGTCAAGGTGGATGTGGTCGCCGTCGTCGATGAGGTCGAGGGTGATTTTGCCGTGGTCGCCCATGGCATCGACGGCGTTTTTGGTCAGGTTTTCGAGCACCCAGCGGAACAACGACGGAATCAGCGGCATCACCAGTTCGCCGTTGGGCAAGTTGGTTTCAAACTCAAACTTCTTGGAGAAGCGTTTTTGCAGGTAGTCCATCGTGTCGCGGATGAGGAAATTGATGTCGGTAGGCTCGGGCACGGGCACGGAGCCGATTTTCGAGAAGCGGTCGGTGACGATTTGCAGTCGCTCGATGTCTTTCTCCATCTCAAAAGTGCCTACGAAAGGCTCATCCTGCATCTTCATCAGTTCTATCCAACCCATCAGCGACGAAAGCGGTGTGCCCAATTGGTGCGCGGTTTCCTTGGCCATGCCGGCCCACACCTGGTTCTGCTCCGAGCGTCGGGCATAGCTGAACAGCAGATAGGCGACAAGGAGGAACAAAGCGAACACAACAAACTGAATCATAGGATAATAGCGCATCTGCTCAACGAGGTCTGAAGTGCGGTAGAAAATGGTGGCTTTGCCGGTGTTCATAAACTCGATTTGGAGCGGGTCGTTCTCGCCGCGCATGATGTCTATTTGCCGCCTGACAAAGTTGGTGTCTTGCATCTCGATAGAGTCCAAGTTGCCGAAACTGAGGATTTTGCTTTGGTCTTCGTTGGTGATGATCACCGGCGCGCCCACCGAGTTGAGCGTGATTTCCTCCATGAAATGGTCAATCATGCTTTCCAAGACGGCTTTCAACTCGGTGTAAATCATCGACTCGTTGAAATAGAGCCATTGCACGATGCCGTAGCCAGGGTCGATCTTGATGGGCGGAAACTTGGAATAGGTTTGTTTCATCTCGGCATCGAAGGTTTTCTTCTCTTCTTGGTCGGGAGGCAAGTTGCTCCTAAACAGGATGTTGTCTTTTGTGTCGGTGACAACCAACGGAATGCTGATGTTGTTGTGTAGTATTTCGAGGTAAACGGAGGTGTTCTCGTTGGTCGAGATGTCGATGAGGCGACGATAGGCGTTAGCCAGCAAGTCGACGCGCATCTGTTCCTGTGTGCTCACCTTGTTGAAGAACTCCTCGGTCGACTTCATCATCAGGGCTTGTTGCTCCATGGCGGCGGCCCACATCTTCACCTGCTTGGTTTCTTGCTCGGCGATGGATTTCACGAGGCGGTTGGTGTACCACAGCGATGCCGCTATGATAAGCAGCGCCATCACCGCCAAGGCCCATTTCCATCTTTTTTTGTTCGTGTAGAGGTTTGCTTTCACAACTAATCAACGGAGTTTTCACCTTAATTATTATAGCCCTGCAAAGGGTTTGGCCGGATTTGCAATCCGACCGTGCCGAATTGGGAACTTGCAATCTCCTCAGAATCAAATCTTTTTCCGCATTCGTCCCACAGGAATCCCCATCTGTTCCCTGTATTTTGCCACCGTGCGTCGTGCGATGGGATAGCCTTTCTCTTTCAAGACGAGCATGAGCTGCTCGTCGGTCATGGGATTTGCCTTGTCTTCGCCGTCGACGCTGTCTTTCAGGATTTTCTTGATTTCGCGCGTCGAAACCTCCGCGCCCTCGTCGTTGGTGATGCCTTCGCTGAAGAAGAACTTGAGTTGGAAGGTGCCGTAGGGTGTTTGCACATACTTGCTGTTGGCCACACGCGAGATGGTGGAAATGTCCAACCCGACCTTGTCGGCCACATCCTTGAGAATCATGGGCTTGAGCTGCATTTCGTCGCCCGTCAGGAAATAGTCCTCTTGGATGTCGACGATGGCCTTCATGGTGATGTAGAGCGT
>ONVP01000217.1 GCA_900321315.1 uncultured Bacteroidales bacterium | reverse complement strand
GCGGTGGTAGTCGCTGATAGTGAGCGGGATGCGCTCCGAATTTTCCTCCATCTTGACGATGAGGAACTGGCCCGGCAGTGCCGAATGCGCAATGCGCGGCACATAAACATCCATCAAGTAGGTTTCAGCCGCGAAGGTTTCTTTATGTAAAATCTCGAACATAGTATTGATAATGGGTTAGTTTTTGCGATTTTCTCCGCAAAGATAGTGTTTTTCACAAAAGCAAACAAAAATGCCTGTTTTTTTGCCTAAAAATAATAAACCGGCCTGCCGGACAAAACCGTTGGGCTGTCGTGCCACGACATCCGCCAAAAATCATCTCCTGTTGTGGAAAGCACTGAAATACATGCAGTTGGTTATCACATCGGAGTAATAGTCCGTGCCTTGATACTGTTCAAAGGCTTCAAACTGCTCTGGAGAGAACACCTTCTTATAATCCCACCTATCCACACGGCTTTCCAGTTCCTGCTGCATGTTTTTGGCTGCGGCAAAAGCGATGTGCGCTTTCAGTTCGAGGTCGTTGGCGGTTCGCGCGGCCTTGTCGAGATACAGCACTGACAACGGCAAGGTGTTTTGGTAGAGTTGGCTGTCGAAGCTGTACTTGTCGTAGCAGTAAGCGTTGTTGTTGTCGAAACGGAGATAGTGCCTGAAATATCCGGTCAGGCTGACGTTGTAGTAGAAATTGGCCATCAGGTAATAGGCTTTTGCCGAAAGGTCGCCTTGATTCTTCTCGCCGATGCTTTGCAGTTGCATCAATGCTTCGGTCACTTCCGCCTCGGTCATGTTGTCGCGGATGAACGCGAACTCGTCGATGTAGTCGTTGCGCATGATTTGCGTTTCTTTTGCGCTGTAGCGCACCCTGATGTTGTGGCCGAAGATGCGCTTCGACACTTTCAGGCGGGTTTGCTGGCTGAAGAACGACTTGGCGTCTTCCAAGTCGCCTTGGGTCAAGCGGATGACGCCTTTCGCGTAGGCGAGATATTTGTCGGGATTGGCCATGTCCGAGGTTGCGGTCTTGACCAAATAGGCCTCAAGCGAGGTCTTGTTTTTCTTTTTCAGGAAAGACTGGATTTCGTCGAGCAGGGGTTCGTGAAGGTTGTATTCGATGTCCTTCAGGTGGTTCATCACCAAGAACGACTTTGCCTTCTCGCCCTGCATGGCATAGCGGTTGGTCAGCACGTGGTCGATAAATCCGCCCGAGGTGATGATGCCATTGTATTTGTCGAAGAGGTCGTTTTCCACCTTGGCTGTGAGGCGCGGCTGGCGGCAGATGTCGATATAGGCGGTGAGGTCGTTCACCGTCGCCATATAAAGCGAATCGCTTGATTTCACGCGGGAGAGGCTTTCGCTTGCCACGTCGAAGTCTTGGTTCAAGAAATGCAGGTACGACGATGCCAAATGCCAGAAATTCTTGTCGGAGGCCGCATTGCACTGCTTGTCGCAGAGGTTGATGGTTTGGTTCATGAAAGGCCTGAATTCCGCTTCATCTTCTTGGCGGACAAACGGATAGCGAACTTTCTCGATGGCATTCCTATTGTAATATTCGCCCAACAGGTTGCGTTCAATCAAATTGACGGCCCTCACCATCAGCACCTTGGCTTGTATGGCATCGGGATTGTTGGCCACGATTTTCGCGATTTCGTTGGTGGGGTTGTTAAATTCGCTGTAGCCCATCATGAAGTAAATGTCGTTGCGCTCGTTGTCGTCGGCGGCGCCTTTCACGAAGTCGGCAAAGTTGATGTCATTGTTCCAGCCCAAGGTCAAGGAGCCGTAGGCCGTCACTTTCAGGTCGGAGGAGTTGGCGAACACGCGCACGAACTCGCGGTTGGCCTGTTCGGTTTGGCCCATGCCGCGCAAGGCGCCTGCCTTTTGGCTCAAGGCGTAGTAGTACATCTCTGTCTTGAGGCCGAGCGGCTGCACGTATTGGTCAAACAGTTGCACTGCTTCGCGGAAACGGCGTGTGTAATGGGCCAGCCTGACCAGTTGATAGCCATAGCGCAATTTCAGTTCCTTGTCCGATTCGGCATTCCAGCTTCTGGTCAGCACGGTCTTCACCTTGTCGTAGTCCAAATCGCCTGCATTGTGCTCATAATCATCGGCATAGGCCCAATAGCCATACTCGTCGTCGGTTTCGTCCGGCACGATGCGCATATAAGGCTCCAAGTATTTTGCATAGGCAATGTAGAGCAGGGTCTGCTTGTGCCTTTGGGCGAACTCTGGCGTAGCAAAAGCCAGCTTTTTGTCGGAAACGGGCTTTCCTTTGGTGAGATTCTGTATGTCGTCGCGCTGGGCTTCAAACACCAAGTAGCGTGTGTCGTCGTAGCCTAATCCGAGATAGTTTTGCCATTCCTCAATGTTCCCGTTGCGCAAGGCCTCGGATGGGAAGTATCGGTTTTCCAAGGTCAGCAGAAAAGGCCGGTAGCGCGGGTCGGCCATGATTTCCTGGGCAAAGAGATTGAAATAGTTTGCGTCCATGTCGTCCCAACTGCAAGCGTTGGTTCGGTTGAAAAACGCCGTCAGCATGACGGCAACAAGCATCAGTTTTTTTCGCATATTCACTTTTATTTTAATTCGTCAATGGTGTATCGTGTCAGGAAGCCTTGGCTCAGGTGGAAATACACCCAAGCAAAATCCCTGTCGATCTGTCTGTCAAGGTATTCTTTAGCCTCGGCGAGAAGCTCTGGCGTGATGGTTTCGATTTTCACGCTGAAACCGGCGTTCACATACAAGCCTTGCAGAAACCCGTCTTCCTTGACGACAAACATGTTGTCGCCTGTCTTCTCGAACATCGGCGTTTGGAGGTCGTTTTCCGAAAGTCCGTTGACGAGTTTCACCTTGCCCAAGTGGTTGGTGACGATGCCCCACGAATAGATGGGAAGGATGACGTCGAAGTCAATCGGGTATTCGTTGATGTTGGCCGTGTAGGCTTTCAGCAGTGCCATGTCGAGGATGGAATTGCGTGTCATGCCTTCCATAGGGCTTGAGGTGGCGTAGCACATCAGGCTGCCGCGCACGACGGGCGGCACTCCCGTTGTTTGCCGGTCGCGAATCTGGTGCAGGCGCAGTGTGCAGCTGATTTTGCGCCCCGACTGCTCGGCCAGCGTTTCCAAAAAACGGAAATAGGCAGAGCGGGTGCGCCCGGTCCAGTCGCAGTCGATTTGGATTTCGTGGTAGTCCACGCCCGCCTCGCGCATGAAATGCCCGACGGCAGAATACACGTTGGAGGCTAACCTCGCAATGGACTCGTCATCGGAATAATCAAGGAAAGTGCGGTTGGTGATGAACACGACGGGTATCACTTCCACGTCGTCGGACGGCAGCTGCTCGCGGCAAAACGACTGTATCTGCCCGACGGGAACGGCCTCCTTCCCATTGACATCAACATCGAACAACCTGACAAACAGGCGTTTGCTTCCCAATTGGCCGAAATACTCCCTTTCGGTTCCGCCTATCGCGCACTTCGATTTCCAATAATAGAAATCCACGTCGTGGCTGCGCTTGGAGCCGCAAGCGGCAAGCATGAGCGCGGCAAGGACAATTGTCGATATGCAAGACTGAGGTTTCATAAATACGCCATCTCTCACAGACTTTGGCCGTTCGTTTGGTTAGGAACGGCAAAAATAGGAAAAACAACGTAACGATGCGCATCGGATGTGTATTTTGGTTTTATTTCTTCACAAATTCCGCGTTGCATTTCGGGTTGGGGCACTTGCCGTCGGCTTCATTGCCGCCTTCGTCAGCGGATGCCTGGCATGCCAGTGGATGGTCAACCTCGTGAAAAAAGGGAAGCTCATCTGGTTCGCAATCTACTGCGCCGTGGTGGGCATTGCGACAATCATCTTCTCTTTCTGATTGTCTTCCCATGGTAACACTCGAACAGCTACAGGCGGGGCTCGTCATTCCCATTGACAAACCGCGCCAGTGGACCTCCTTTCAGGCCGTCAACAAAGTCAAGGCCGTGGTGCGAAACACCTACGGCCTTAAAAAATTCAAAATCGGACATGCCGGCACCCTCGATCCCCTTGCCTCGGGGCTGCTGCTGGTTTGCTTAGGCAAAGCCACCAAAACCATCCCACAGCTGCAGGACGGAGACAAGATTCATACCGGCACCATGGTCTTCGGCGCCACAACCCCATGCTTCTACCTTGAACGCCCCATCGACAACTACTACCCCTACGAGCACATCACGCTCGAGCTGCTGAGAGAGACTGCCCGGCAGCAGTTCACCGGCGCCATCCAGCAGGTGCCTCCCATGTTCAGCGCCGTGAAAGTCGACGGACAACGGGCCTACGAGATAGCACGGAA
>ONVP01000218.1 GCA_900321315.1 uncultured Bacteroidales bacterium | reverse complement strand
AAGGATGTAAATCACGACGAGGGCGACCAAGACATAGAGAATAATCATGCTGGGATTCATGGTGTTATTGTGTTTAATTGTTATTGATTGACTAATGGACTGGCTTTACGGTAAGAATGATGCTATCGAGTTTGACGATTTCAACGGTTTGGCCATTCTCGATGACGGAGCCGTCTTCGGAAACGGCTTTCCAATCGTCGCCGTCGATGGCCACGCGACCTGTATGTTGCGCAGCGTCAATGCGTTCGGAGACGATGCCCTTGCGTCCGACGATGGCTTCGGCATTGGTTTTCACGTCCTTGGAGCGTTTTTCGAGAAAGCGCATCACCACGGGACGCAGGAAAATGAACGTCAGCAACGAGATGGCTGCGAAAATGACGATTTGCCAAGTGGCACTCCCGCCCAAACCGGCGACAAGAGCGGCAAAGCCCGCGCCGATGGCGAAGCAAATGACCCCGAAGCCCGCCGTGGCGATTTCGAGGATGACCAAGATGATGGCGACAATGAGCCAGATTTGATAGACTTCCATGACACAATTATTTTGATGGTGCAAATATAAACAATTTTCCGATACTAAAACAGAGGGCGACTACATTTTTGCCGCCCTCTCTTTTTCATCATATCCACTTCACCAACGGGAAGTCCTGACGATGCGGCAGCATCGGGTTGGTGGGATAGACGCGGAAGGTGAAATTGTAGATGCCAGCGCGCTTGATGGGCACCTTGATGTAATACTTCACCCAGCCGTCGCCTGAATCGACGAGTTTCATCTTCTCGACGGAGGTGATTTCATCGACCATGTCGTTGTTCTTGTCGGCAAACAGCAGCTCGACGGCAATGTCGCCGGCCTCAAGGTCGGGCGTGAGCAGCGTGACTTCGGCTATGAACAGCTCGCCGAAGGTGAGCGGGCGCACGTCGGTGTCGGGCAAAATCAGCGACTTCACCTCGATTTTGTCCCAGTTGGCGCGGACGCGGTTCTTCCACGAGTTGATTTCAAAGGCCTTTTGGTAACGGTTGGCTCGCATCCAGTTCGTGCGTTCAATCAACTTGTTGTAATACAGCTCGAAATAGTCGTCCATCATGCGTTTCATCGTGAAACGTGGCGAAATCTCAGCAAGGCATTTCTTCATGGCTGCCACCCAGCCCGTCGGGACTTCCTGGACATTGCGGGCGAAATAGAGCGGAACAATCTCATTTTCAATGGTGTTGTAAATCGTTTCGGCATCCATTTCGTCCTGATAACGTTGGTCTTGATAGGTGCGTTCCTCCTGAATGGCCCAGCCGGCGTCGGGACGGAAGCCCTCGGCCCACCAGCCATCGAGGACGGAAAAGTTCAAAACGCCATTCATCACAGCCTTCTCGCCGCTGGTGCCAGAGGCTTCGAGCGGGCGCGTCGGCGTGTTGAGCCACACATCGACGCAACTCGTCAGGCGGTTGCCCAATTCCATGTCGTAGTTGCTGATAAACAGAATTTTACCGATAAACTCAGGCCTACGCGAGATGTCGATGATCATCTTGATAAGGTCTTGGCCCGCCTTGTCGTTGGGGTGCGCCTTGCCTGCAAAGAGGAAGATGACGGGGCGTTTCGGGTCGTTCACCAACTGCGAGAGGCGCTCCAAGTTGCCAAAGAGCAGGTGGGCGCGCTTGTAGGTGGCGAAACGACGGGCGAAACCGACGATTAAAGCGTTCTCGTTCAGGTTGTTGATGGTCTGAAGAATCAGTTTCGGGCTTTCTTGACGCTTGCGCATGTCCTCGCTGATTTTCTCGCCGAGATAACCTATCAACTCATGCTTCAGCTGCTTGCGGATGTTCCAGATTTCCGCATCCGGCACCTCATAAATCTGTTCCCAAACCTTCATATCCGACTGGTTGTCAATAAAATCAGCACCAAAAGTCTTGGCGTAGAGGCGTTGCCACTTGCGGTCGCCCCAAGTGGGCAAATGCACGCCGTTGGTGACGCTGCCAATGTGGTTTTCCTCGGCGAAGTAGCCGGGCCACAGGCTTTGGAACATTTCGCGGGAAACGCGCCCGTGGATCTTGCTCACGCCGTTCACCTCTTGGCTGAGGTTGGTGGCGAGCACGCTCATCGAGAACTTCTCGTTCGGGTCGTTGGGGTTGAAACGGCCCAAGCCCATGAAGCGTTCCCAGCTGATATTCATGCGGTTGGCGTAGTGCGGCATGTAAGTACGAATCAAATGTTCCTCAAACGCATCGTGACCCGCAGGCACGGGTGTGTGCGTCGTGAACAAGGTCGAGGTTCTGACCAACTCCAGCGCAATGTCGAAATCGAGGTTGTGCTTGTTGATATACACGCGCAAGCGTTCCAATCCGCTGAAGGCCGCATGACCCTCATTGCAGTGATACACAGTGGGTTTCAGGCCAATGGCTTCGAGCAGACGGATGCCGCCGACGCCGAGGAACATCTCTTGCTTGATGCGCATTTCGCTGTCGCCGCCATAAAGTCGGCTGGTGATGCCGCGGTCTTCGGGTGAGTTCTCATCGATGTCAGTATCAAGCAGATACAGTCCTATCCTACCCACATTGACGCGCCACACCTTGGCGTGTACCGAGCGGCCAGGGAAGGCGATGCTCACCTTCACCCATTCGCCTTGCTCATCGCGGACGGGTGTCAGCGGCAGTTGCGAGAACTTTTGCGGGATGTAGTCGGCGCGCTGTTCGCCCGAAACGGTGATTTCCTGGGCGAAGTAGCCATAACGGTACAGCAAACCGATGCCCACCATGTTGGCGTTGCTGTCGGAGGCCTGCTTCATGTAGTCGCCAGCGAGGATGCCGAGGCCACCCGAATAGATTTTCAGGCACTTCATCAAGCCGTATTCCATGCTGAAATAGGCGATAAGATCCTTGTGTTCAGTGGGTTGCGACATATATTGCTTGAACTGGTCATACACCTTGTTCAGCCTTTCGACAAAACCTTTGTCCTTTTCCAAGGCCTCGATTTGTTCCACCGAGAGGCCGGCCATCAGTGCGACGGGGTTCTGTTCCGTGGCCTTCCATGCCTCCACATCGATGCTCTCGAACAATTCGACGGCATCCACGTTCCAGCACCACCAAATGTTATTGGCCAACTCTTGAAGTTTCTGAATTTCAGCGGAATAGACCGGTTTCACCAAGACCTTTTTCCAACTCGGTTGGTCGTTTTTTTGGTAACTTACCTCGTGCAACATGTCGGCGTAAGGCACGGTTTCGAGCATATAGTGTCGTCCACCCGACTTCTCCAGGGCCACGTCCCAAGCCTGTTGGTAATTGGAAATCAAGTCGTTCCAACGCAGCTTTTCTGCCACTTTCAATGCCGATTCCGACACTTTTTCCATGGCTTTCTGGCTCATGTCAAGGAAGCGGAGGATGGCTGACAAAATATCATCAATCACCTGATTCTCATTGCCTTCCTGACGATGAACCACCGTTACAGCCTCGCTGTTCTTGAATTCTTGCTGCACAAACTTGCCAAAGCCAGAAACGTCGGAGGTCAAGGTCGGGATGCCCAACGAAACGCTCTCAAGCGGCGTGTAGCCCCAAGGCTCGTAATACGACGGGAACACCGAAAAGTCGAAAGCCGACAGGAACTCGCTGTAAGTCAGGCCGAAAATGCCGTCGTTGCCGTTAAGATAAGCTGGAACAAACATCACCTTCACCTTGTCGTTGGCGTCGTTTTGCAATCCCGAATTGCGCAGTGTGTTCAAAATTGCATCATTCTCATACTCAAAGATATGGTGCGTGGCGGGGAAGTCGGTGTGACCCATCAAAGGGCTGCTGCCATCCAAGCGGTGCTGCAAGTCTTTGGAAGGTCCGGCAATGTTACCTGGGACGGCAATCACGCCGAGGACGGTGCGCTTCAGGTTCTTGTCCTCGTTCAGTCGGCGCAAGGCCTCAATGAAGAGGTCTATTCCCTTGTTTTTGAACTCGTAACGCCCACTGTTGATGACCATGAGGCAGTCGCGGTCGAGCGGCTCGCCGCAAAGGGTTTCGGCGATGTGCAGGATGTTCTCGCGCGCAGCTTTGCGTTTTTCGGCGAAGGCCTCGTCATGCAAAGGCCTGTCAATGCCGTTGATGGTGATGACATCAGGCTTGCGATAGAGGAACTGCTGGCACTCTTGTGCCGTGATGTCGCTCACCGTCGTGAAAGCGTCGGCGTTCTTGGCGGCCTTCTGCTCCATCGACTGCTGTGAGACAATGTTGAACTGCATGGCCATCACCGA
>ONVP01000219.1 GCA_900321315.1 uncultured Bacteroidales bacterium | reverse complement strand
TGGAGGGCATAGGCAATTTTCAACGCGCATTTGACGGCCACGTTGTTGACCGCGTTCTTGTCGGGGAAGATGACGAGGAAGCTCTCGGGCGAGTAGCAGCTGAGGAAGCCGCCGTCTTTCTTGGCAAGGGTACTGGTCACTTCGCGTATCATGTTGTAGGCTAACGCCGTCTTTCTCCGTCCGTTCTCCTTGACAACCATTGACATGTTCTTGATGCCGAGATAGATGACCGTGGCCTCCATGTAAAGGCCCGAAACGCTGTCGCCGATTTCGGTGGCACGGGTGATGTCGTCGGTTTCAATATAGTTGAACTGCTCTTCCGAAAGGGAGCCGATTCTTTCCGTTAGTTCATTCTTCAAGCTCATGGTCGCAAGATTATTCCATGTTGGTATAGACGGCTTGCACATCCTCGTCCTCGTCAATCTTGTCGAGGAACTTCTCGATTTCAACCATCTGCTCGTCGGTGAAGCTGACGGTTTGGTTGGGGAAACGTTGCAGGTTGGCTTTCACGATGTTGATTTTACGTTCTTCTAAGGCATCGTGCATGGTGCCGTAGTCAGTCCATGCGGTATAGACGGTGGTCGTGGTGGTGCCTTCTTCTTCGTCGGTTTCGCTCACGATTTCGTCCAGACCGTAGTCGATGAGTTCAAGTTCGAGTTCGTCCTTGTCCATGCCGGCGGGCATTTCGATTTCGAAGACGGCCTTGCGTGTGAACATGAATTCCAGCGATCCGATGGGCAGGAACGAGCCGCCGCACTTGTTGAAGTACGACTTCACGTTGGCCACGGTGCGCGTGGTGTTGTCAGTGGCACATTCCACCATGCATTGGATGCCATAGGGGCCTTTGCCTTCGTAAGTGATTTCCACGAGGTTGGCGGCGTCCTTATCGGTGGCGCGCTTGATGGCGGCATCGATATTGTCCTTGGGCATGTTTTCAGCCTTGGCATTCAGAATGGCTTGCCTCAGTTTGGGGTTCATGTCGGGGTCCGGACCGCCTTCCTTGGCAGCGATGGTAATCAGTTTACCGAGTTTCGGGAACACTCTCGACATGTGTCCCCATCTTTTCATTTTGGCCGCTTTGCGGTACTCAAAAGCTCTTCCCATATAGTTGAATTTTAATGGTTTTTTATAGTTTGGATCCTAATGATTTCTGTTTTTAGGGCGCAAAGATAGTAAATCGACCTGAGCTGGCAAATTTTATGCCAAAAAAACTTGCGTTTTGATGTTTTCCACTATTTTTGCAGCAAAATAAACGACCATGAGGATTTTGGTGCTTTCTGAGACGGATGCCTGCTGCGGCCCGATGGCTGCTGCCTTTTTGCGCGACTATTCGCCTTCATTGGAGGTGGTTTCGGCTGGACGGAATCCGTCGGAAACCATTGAGGCCATAGCTGTTGCTGCAATGCACGAATGCTTGGCCGATCTGGCTGGTTACCAACCTCGCGACATAAAATCAATTGACGTTTCGGCCTTTGATGCGGTTTACGAATGCCCCGACTTGCCCTCGACGGAAACCATCGGGGAATTCCGTCCATTGCGCGATTTCATCAAAAACGAGGCGTATCTGTTTTTCCGCCGATTGCAACCAGCGGCTGCCATAATGTGACAGCCCGGCGTTCCTGAACTATTTATACACCTCGGTTTCGTCAATCAAGTTGTTCAACAGCGCATACACCGTGAGGCCCGACACGCTTTTGATGCCGGTTTTTCGCGTGATGTTCTTGCGGTGCGAAATGACCGTGTGGATTGAAATGTTCATCTGGTCGGCTATCTCCTTGTTCATCAATCCTTTGGCTACATACACCAGCACGTCTATCTCACGTTTCGAGAGTTCCACGTCGTCAGATTTTTCCGTTTTCTCGTCGCTTTGCGCGATTTGGTTGAGCTTGTTGATGACCTTCAGTTTCGGGTCGTTGATTTCGATGGCACCGTCATACTGTTTCAGGGCAGTAGGATCGATGCAGGTGGTGACCAGTGCCACGACGCTGAGGTGCGCGTATTCCTTGACAAGCTGCGACGGAAGGTTGCGGTCGCTGAAACCAAGCAACATAGGGTTGATTATCAGTATGTTGCAATCAGAAGCCAAAATCTTTTCCGAGAGGTTTTCGGGCGTGTCGACCCGACACGAAACGGCAAAGCCGGCCATGCCTTGTATGATTTCGTAAAGCCCGTTGGCGATGATTTCAGAGGCTTCGCAGATGATGACACGATGGCTCATGGCTTGGCGTTTTCTAAAGATTCAACGAAGGGGACGAGGAGGTGCTCTTCGATGAGCGAGTGGACGTTGAGGTCGATGGAGAGTTCCATGATGTCGGTGGCGATGCTGATGCGCTCGGAAGGCAGGATGTCGCCAGGCAGGTATTTGATGAGGATGTTGGTCATGTCCTCAAGCGCGTCCTCGATGTTGCTGTGGTTGTGGCGGAACTGGTCAATGCTGTAGTCGGTGCTTTGCCCTTCGCGCAGCGCGGCGATGTAAGGGAACACCACTTCCTCCTCATACTTGAAGTGCTTCACCATCTCGCGTTTGTATTCGTTGTAGAAATGGACGAGCATGTTGCCGTATTTCGGTCCGGCGGCCTCGATGATGCGGTTGAGATGCATCTCGATGTGCGGGAAATGCTCCTCCAAGTAGGCGCGGTGCGAAGCGTTGAGGTAGGAGAGGAGGCAGCTGAGGTCGGCATCGTCGGGGGCGGTCATGCGAACTGGGGTGTCGGGGTCGAAGTGGAGGCTGCACACCACAAGGAAAAGCCGTGTGCTGACTTGGTTTTGTCGGCACACTTCGTCGACGCTGCGGTCGCCAAAACCCAACAGAATGCCGAAGCGCGACAGCAACGGCAGCAGCTTCGGGTTGGTGGCAATCAGCTCATAGAGCTTGGATTTCTCCGAGAAGGAGGGAATTCTGTTCATGGCATCAGGAGTTGTTGAAGTTGCAAAAATAGAAAAAACCGCCCGATTCGAGGCGGTTTTTTATGCGCTTTGTGGCAAATCCGCAGTTCAGGCCTCGGCAGGGGTTTCGGCTTCGGCAGTGGGAGCTTCCTCGACGGGAGCCTCAACAGCGGCAGGAGCGGCTTCTTCTGCCTGCTCGACGACCTCAGCAGCTTTCTGGGATTCCATCTCGGCCAGTCTTTTCTTGGCCAGCTCGGCAGCGCGGGCTTCGTTCACCTTCTTCTCGGCTTCGAGGCGGGTCTTCTTCTCGCCACGGGTTTTCTCCTCGATGGCCTTGGCTGCGTTGGCAACCTTGGCTTCCTTCTCCTTCATCCAGTTCTGGAACTTGACTTCGGCTTGCTCCTCGGTCAAGGCTCCTTTCTGGACACCACGCATCAGGTGATACTTCATCATCACGCCGGTCTTGCTGAGCAGCGAGCGGGCGGTGTCGGTCGGCTGTGCGCCAACGCTGTACCAATACAATGCCCTGTCAAACTTGATGGTAATCTGGGCGGGATTGGCAATGGGGTTGTAGGTGCCGATTTTCTCAATGAACTTGCCATCACGTGGTGCGCGAGAGTCGGCAACTACGATGTGATAGAAGGGCTGACCCTTCTTGCCATGTCTTTGCAATCTGATTTTTGCTGACATAAAAATAATGTTTTAAGTTGATTATGAATGAATTAACTAAAACCTACCCGAGGTTTCGGCGGCAAAAGTACGACTTTTTACTGGACTGACAATCAGTTTGCAGCGATTTTTTTTCCCGTAGTTCCAGATTTGCTCAAAACCCTACACTCACACCCGCCATGAAATTGATGCCCGGCTGCTGCAAATAGGCGCGGCTGTGGTAATAAAAATAGGTGCTTTCCGAACTGTAGTCGTCCACCCAGTCGCCGACCCACGCGTTGAGGCGGTATTGGTGGTTGGTGAGGTTGTTCACGGCAAGGCTGAACCTTACATAACCATCGTTTTTCAGCTTCCAGTCGTAGGTGGCGCGAAGGTTGAGCAGGAAATACGGGTCGAGGGCATAAACCTCGCGCGAGGTGTTGTCGCAGTATTGCTTGCCCACGTATTTTCCAATGATTTGCAACTTGGCGCCCTCGAATGGCTTGAAGGTGGCGATGGCGGCTCCCACGATGTTGGGCGAGAACGAAAGGTCAGTATTTTTCGTGTAGGTCGTCATGATGCTGTCGCCGTCGTTGAAGTCGGTGAAAGTGTAATCCAAAATCTTGT
>ONVP01000220.1 GCA_900321315.1 uncultured Bacteroidales bacterium | reverse complement strand
ACAAGTTGGCTGTTCGTAGGTCTCACAAGCCTCCACATATAGAACATCGAACGCACTCCATTGACTTCGTCGAAATGCTCTGCATTCAGCGGCGCTAATTTACTTGTCGGAATATCTGTTGCAACATTAGGGAGACGTTGATTGACTCCGTCGAATGCTTTGCATTTCATCGCGTTTCGGAACAAAAGCACAATCAAATAATAGAGATTCATTATGCTTCCCGTTCCCCCATATTTGAAAAAATCTTATCTTTGCCCGTTTTTACGAACCAAAACAATCGACCTATGATAGACATCAAATTCTTAGTCAAGAATACCGACGTGGTCAGGGAGAATATCAAGAAGAAATTCAAGGATGACAAACTGCCGCTCGTTGATGAGGCCGTCAGCCTTTATACGCAATATTGTGATTGCCAACAACGTGCGGACGAACTCCGCTCGCAGCGCAACTCCATCTCCAAGGAAATCGGCATCTTGTTCAAGAACAAGGAAATTGAGAAAGCCAATGAGATGAAGAAATTGGTTGAGGCCAATGCGCAAGAATTGGAACAGCTGGCCAAACAGCAAACCTCGCTGAACGACCAGCTCACAAAGGTGATGTATGCCATCCCGAACATCATCGCACCTGAAGTCCCGATAGGAAAGGACGACAGCTTCAATGTGGAGAAGGAACGTTATGGCGAGGCATTGGTGCCTGACTTCGAAGTGCCGTATCATGCCGAAATCATGGCCAAGTTCAATGGCATCGACCTCGATTCGGCACATCGCGTGGCGGGCAATGGCTTCTATTACCTCATGGGCGACATTGCACGACTGCATTCCGCCATCATCACCTACGCTCGTGATTTTATGATAGATAGAGGCTTTACCTACTGCATCCCTCCTTTCATGGTGCGCAGTGAAATCGTTTCTGGCGTGATGAGTTTCGCCGAGATGGATGCTATGATGTACAAGATTGAAGGTGAGGACCTTTACCTCATTGGCACGAGCGAACACTCGATGATTGGCAAATATATTGACCAAATCATTCCTGAAGACACGCTGCCCTTAACTTTGACGAGCTATTCGCCCTGCTTCCGCAAGGAGAAAGGCGCGCACGGCATCGAGGAACGCGGCGTGTATCGTATCCATCAGTTCGAAAAACAGGAGATGGTGGTGCTCTGCAAGGAAGAAGAAGCCGACCATTGGTATGAACAGATGTGGAAGAACACGGTGGATTTGTTCCGCTCGATGGACATTCCCGTGCGTACCTTGGAATGCTGCTCGGGTGACTTGGCCGATTTGAAGGTGAAGTCGCTGGACGTGGAGGCATGGTCGCCGCGCCAGAAGAAGTATTTCGAGGTGGGCAGCTGCTCCTATCTTGGTGATGCACAGGCGCGTAGGCTAAAAATTCGCGTGAAGGGAAAGAATGGCAACTACTTTGCTCACACCCTGAACAATACGGTTGTCGCGCCGCCGCGCATGTTGATCGCTTTCTTGGAGAACAACCTCCGCGCAGACGGAAGCGTGACCATCCCGAAGGCCTTGCAACCTTATATGGGTGGAAAAACCGAAATTAGATGATTTTTTGCTGTTAGCCGTTAGCATTTAGCTGTTAGCTTTTGAGCTACTAAGCTAATAGCTAATGGCTAATAGCTAAAAACCAACAAAAAAAGAACACTATGGACATCTCTGTTGTAGTACCGCTGCTGAATGAGGCCGATTCGCTGCCCGAGTTGGAATCATGGATTCGTCGGGTAATGGACGAGCACGGCTTTTCATACGAAATAGTCTTTGTCGATGACGGTTCCACCGACAATTCATGGTCTGTCATTCAAGGACTTGCGCAATCCAATCCCAATGTAAAGGCTTTACGTTTTCGCAGAAACTATGGCAAGTCGCCGGCACTGAACGAGGGTTTCAAGATTGTGCAGGGCGATGTGGTCATCACCATGGATGCCGACCTTCAGGACAGTCCCGACGAGATTCCAGGTCTTTACAAGATGATCAAGGAAGAAGGCTATGACCTCGTATCGGGTTGGAAGAAAGTGCGTTACGACTCCAAGTTAATGAAAAATATCCCGTCGAAGTTTTTTAATTGGACCACGCGAGTGATGTCGGGCATCAAGTTGCACGACTTCAACTGCGGCTTGAAGGCCTACCGCAACGAAGTGGTGAAAAGTGTCCAAGTGTATGGCGAGATGCATCGTTATATTCCTGTCATGGCCAAGATGAACGGTTTCAGCCACATAGGGGAGAAGGTGGTGCACCATCAGAAGCGGAAATATGGCACGAGCAAGTTCGGCATGAGCCGTTTCATTCGCGGTTATCTCGACCTGCTGACCATCAATTTCATCTCGAAATTCAGCAATCGCCCGATGCATTTTTTCGGCCTGCTTGGTTCCATTACTTTCCTGATAGGTTTCATCATTGCCGTTTATCTGGCGTGTATTCGCCTTTTTGCCCATGGCTACGGCATGACGAGTCGCCCGTTGTTCTATTTTGCATTGTTGGCCATTATCATCGGTGTGCAGTTGTTCTCAACAGGTTTCCTCGCCGAGATGATTACCTCGACGCAGCGTGAGAAACGGGTGTATTCCATTTCTGAAAAAGTCAATGTGGAATAGAGTATTATCAGTAGAAACAAGAAAAGTTACCTTTTGGGGTGACTTTTTCTGTTTTTGAAATGATTGTAGATCAATACAAATCGTCGATGTTTCCGTCGAAGCTTTCGTCGAAACTGTCGCCGAACTCGTCGGCGAAGTCTTCCTCATCGTACTCGTCCTCAAACTCATCAAACGGAGAATCGTCGGCAAAGTCGTTGTTGTCCCAGTCGAAGTCGCGTTCCAACCGTTCCTCGTCAAAAGAGTCTTCCTCTTCGTGGCCGCTGATGAAACTGTCGATTTCGTCGTCGCTCATCTTGTCGAAATTGACATCAAGTAGGGCCGAGTCGTTGATGGCGCGATTCATCGATTTCAGTTCGCGCATTACAGAAGGCGAAACATAGAACTCGTCGATGTTTTCCTCGCAGTATTTCAGGTATTTAGGGTCTTTTTCGTACACCTCGGCAATGGTCATGCCTTCATATTTTCCGTAGGTGAAAACTGATTCTATGTCGTAGAATTGCATGGTTTGCGTTTTTTTTGAGTTGGTTTTCAGGCGGCAAATATAATTCTTTTCTTCTTTGCGTGCTGATTTTTTACTTTTTGAAAGCGAAAAACACGGCAAGGACGATGAAAATGAACGAAACGATGTGGTTCCATCGGAAGGTTTCGGTCTTGAAGACAGTGATGACGATGGCTGTGAACACGGTGAGCGAAACGGCTTCCTGAATGACTTTCAGCTGGATGAGGTTGAACGGGCCGCCGTTGATGGCCGCGCCGATGCGGTTGGCCGGAATCATGAACGAATACTCGAACAAGGCAACGCCCCACGACAAGAGGATGACCAAAAAGAGCGGCCAGTCCTTTGTAGAGGGATGGAGTTCGATGAGCTTGAGCTGGCCATACCATGCGAAAGTCATAAAGATATTGGAAACGATGAGCAAAAGGATGGTGTAGATAGCTTTCATGGGCGATGGATTTCGGGGTGCAAAATTAGTGCTTTTTCCGGCACGGTGGCGAGTCTGCCTGAATAATTCTTATTTTTGCGCTTTCAATCTGAATATGTTTATGCCATGAATGCAACCCTCATTCTAACCGTCTTTGTGTTTTACACGGTCATGCTTTTCGTGATTTCGCACTTCACTTCGCGCAAGTCCGACAACGCGGCATTTTTCCGTGGCAATCGCAACTCGCCGTGGTTTGTGGTGGCCTACGGCATGATAGGTGCCTCGCTTTCGGGCGTGACGTTCATGTCGGTGCCGGGTGGTGTCAATACGGGACAATTCACCTATATGCCGCTTGTGTTTGGCTATGTGCTTGGTTATGCGGTGATTGCGTTGGTTTTGTTGCCGCTTTACTATCGCCTCAACCTCACCACAATCTACACCTATTTAAATATGCGTTTCGGGCCGCAGTCGGAGAAGACGGGCGCGGCGTTTTTCATTCTGTCGCGTTTGCTTGGCTCGGCGTTGCGGATGTATCTCGTTGTGTTTGTGCTGTATGAGTTCGTCTTCAAGGCATGGGGCATCCCGTTTTGGGTGCCGGCGGTCATTTTTATTGCCATCATCT
>ONVP01000221.1 GCA_900321315.1 uncultured Bacteroidales bacterium | reverse complement strand
GGTTGGCCATCTTGCCCACCATGTAAAGCGGGCCGTTGTCGCAATGCGCAATGTAAAGTTGGTTGTCGTCTGTGTACATATCGTTTAGTTTTAAATTTCAAATGCAAGATTTCAAGAATCAAGGGTTTATCTTGAAGCGGATGTACTTGATGGTCAGCCCTTGGTCGAGCCACATCTGTTCGTAGAAGGTGCGGATGGTTTTCACTTCAAGGTTGTCATCGTTCGCGTAGAGGTCGTCGGTGGCATAGAGCAACGGAAGTTTCTGTTTTTCAACCACTTCATGCAAGGTAAACTCGTACATGATGGGACTGTCGGTTTTGAGGTTGAGGATGCCATCGGGGTGGACGATTTTGCGATAACGTTCCAAAAACTCCGGTGAAGTGAGGCGATGACGTGCATTGCGCGCACCTTCGCCTGGGTGCGGGTCGGGGAAGGTGACCCAGATTTCCGACACTTCGTCTTTGGCGAAGAAATGCTCAATCTGGTCGATACGAGCGCGCAGGAAAGCCACGTTTTTCAAGCCTTCCTCGTTGCTTTGCTTCAGGCCGCGCCAAATGCGAGCACCTTTGATATCGACACCTATATAATTAATGTCTTGATGTGCGCGAGCCAAGCCCACGGTATATTCGCCCTTGCCGCAGCCCAATTCCAAAACGATGGGGTTCGTGTTGTGGAAAAACTCCTCGTGCCACTTCCCTTGCAGCGGGAAGCCTTCGGCCATGATGCGTTCGTAGCTGTATTCGAACAAGTTGGGAAAGGTCTTGTTCTCGGCAAATTTTGCTATCTTGTTCTTTTTTGACATGTTTTATTCCGTTTTTTTATCGGCAGAGGTTCCGCTGTGCTTCACCGCCTGCCTAATATCCTGTCGCCCCTACGGGGCTGGTTTTTCACTTTAGTATCCATGATTTGTCGTCGCCGCCGGCCCTGATGTCGCGGAGGGCTTGCGAGGCTTCCTCGTCGGTGGCATAACGACCGAAAGAAACATACCACTTGCTGCCGCGTTTTTCCACGAAGGCTGCTGTATATCCTTTGTCTTTCAACGAATTGGCCAAGCGAGTGGCATTCTCCTCTTGCGAGAAGCAGCCTGCGATGATACGGATGGTGGCTTCGGGCTTGACGGGTTCCTTCAGCACCTCGGCCGGCTCAAGTTCTTGGATGGTTTTCACCGGCTCAAGCTCAGCGGGGTTTTCCGAAGGCGGCGTCGGCGTGCTGTCGGGTGCGGGAACCGTATCGACATAGGCAGGCGCGGGTTGTGCAGTGTTCCATGTCTTCACTTCGCTCGGGAAGGAAATCGTCCACGGTTCGACTTTCTCCGGCTTTTCTGTCCGTGGGTCATTCAAGCCGAAGTCGACCACTTTGAAGTGTTGCAAAGCAAGTCCGATGCCTGCCAAAAGCACGATGCACAGCAGAATCCACAGCCAAACGCGGCGAGGCTCTGGGTTCTCATCTTCCTCATGCACAGCCTTTTCGTCGATGGTCATAGGCGTGTTTTTGTCTTGTTGCAGCCATTCAATGTCGGCATTCGACTTGGCGGCAGCTACGGAAACAGGGCTGAAGTCGCACAAGCCGAAAGCGTCGGTGTTGTGGTTGGCCGACTTGTTCTGCTGGAACACGAGGTCGCCGGCCCAGTCGTACAACAGGCTTCCAAGGTCATTCAGAACCACTTTATTGCCTGCTTTCAAGCTGTTGAAACTGTCGGAAACGAACATCATCAACAAGCGGCGCGCTTCATCTTCTGGAATGTCGTTTTTCTCGGATATATAATTGACCACCAAATCATTATCCTCTCGCAAATTGGCATCGAACTCGATTTGGCACGAAGGCTTGGTGAAATAGTTTGCCACAGGATTCACCTTGGCCGAAACCGATTTTTTGACAAATGCGCCCAAACCGGGCACCACCACGGTGTCGCGCACAAACAACAGGTCTGATATGGCTTCTGCTATAGAAATCATTTCATCTTATCAGTTTGGTTTTGAGCAAATTGCAATACCTTTTCAAGGTCTTCCCTTGTGTCAATCGAGATGTTTTCGCCCTGCGTGATGCCCATGCGGATGCGCAGGCCGTTTTCCAGCCAGCGCAATTGCTCCAACGACTCGGCGTTTTCGAGTGAAGTCGGTTGCAATTCGGCCACTTGGCGCAAAGTTTCCGCTTTGTAGGCGTAAATGCCGATGTGCTTGTAGAACACGCCGTTTTCCAGCCATTGGTCGTGGTCCAGATTACGGATGAAGGGAATTGGGTTTCGGCTGAAATACAGTGCGTTGCCATGTTTGTCCATGACCACTTTCACTATGTTGGGGCTGAAAAGCTCTTCCTTGTCGCCGATGCGTTGGGCCAACGATGCCAACTGGATGTCGTCGCGGCGTATCAGCTCCACGACTTGGTTGATTTGCACTGGGTCGATGAAAGGCTCGTCACCTTGAATATTGGCCACGGCATCATATTGGTTTCCAATGATTTCCAAAGCCTCTTGGCAACGGTCGGTGCCGCTGCGGTGGTTGGGGTCGGTGAGGACATACTGCCCGCCAAAGCCTTGCACTTCGTCGGCGATGCGCACGTCGTCGGTGGCCACCACGACGGCATCCAAGCGCGACTTCCACGCCTGCTCGCACACCCGTCGGATCATTGTCTTCCCCTTGATCATGGCCAAGGGCTTGCCGGGGAAGCGGGAGGAGTTGTATCGTGCCGGTATGATTCCTACGACCTTCATTTTCAAAACAATCCGTTAAGCGAGCCTTCGATGCGCTCGATGATGGTACTCAAGTCTTCGGGGTTTTCAAGCTCGATGTCGTCAGTGTCTATGATGAGCACCTTGCCGTCGTTGTAGTGGCTGATCCATTCCTCGTAGCGCTCATTGAGGTTGGTCAGGTAGCTGATGCTGATTGACTGCTCGAAGTCGCGGTTGCGCTTGGCGATGTGCCGGATCAGTGTAGGCACCGATGCGCGGAGGTAAACCAGCAGGTCGGGGGCTTGGAGAAACCTGGTCATCAATTCGAACAGCGACTTGTAATTCTCAAAGTCACGGCTTTCCATCAGTCCCATCGAGTAGAGGTTGGCCGCGAAGATGTTGGCATCCTCGTAGATGGTGCGGTCTTGGATGACGTTTTTGCCGCTGTTGCGGATGTCCATCACCTGACGAAAGCGGCTGTTGAGGAAGAATATCTGGATGTTGAACGACCAGCGTTGCATGTCTTCATAGAAGCTGTCAAGATAGGGATTGTGTTCAACTTCCTCAAAGTGAGGGGTCCAGTTGAAATGTTTGGCCAAAAGGCGGGTCAGTGTGGTCTTGCCCGAACCGATGTTGCCTGCTATTGCGATGTGCATGATGCTTTGTTTTTTCGTTGTGAAAGAAGTGGCTAAATTAAGGAAAAGTCGGCAATTGAGGCGAAAAAAAATGCAGAAAAAACCTAAATCATTGATTGTTAGCCTCTTTCGAGAAACGCCTCACTTCGGTGCCTTTTTCAGCAGGTAGATGCCGAGGGCGCAAAAGATGAAGTTGGGGATCCAAGCGGCGAGGAACGGCGACAGCTCGCCCGAGATGGCGAACGACTTGGACACCTGCATGAAGAGGATGTATGAGAAAGCGATGCCGATGCCGATGCCGAGGTGCATCCCGATGCCGCCTCTCACTTTGCGGCTCGACAAGGCCGCGCCTATCAGCGTCAGGACTAAGACGGCGGCTGGCGACGACATCCTTTGGTGCATCTCCACCTCGTAGGCCTTCACGCCTTCCGAGCCTTTGAGCTTCATGTTGGCGATGTGGCTGCGAAGCTCGAAGAAGTCCATCTCCTCGAAGTCTTCCTTGGTCTTGTAGAGGTCGGCTGAAACAAGGTTCATCACGGTGTCGAGATGGCGGCCTTGCACCAAGCGCTCCGCGTCGCCTTCTATGAAGCGCGTGGAATAGGGATCGATGTCCCAACGGTTGATTAGGCTCGTATCGTGGGTGAGAATATCCCCCAACATCTTGACTTTCAATTCACTGCCTTCGTATTTCTCCCATGAGAACCTGTAGCCTTGCTCCTTCACATAATGGTAGGATTCCACATACACGAATTCATTCTTCCCGATTTGCACATGCACGTTGCGGCCTGCCGTTCGTCTTGGGGACGAGGAAGTTGCCGAAATAGAGCGACATGAGCGCGATTGTGAGTGCCGCCAGCATGTATGGCACGAGAAAGCGCCAAAAACTGACGCCGCTGCTCAGGATGGCCACAATCTCGGTGCGGGAGGCCATCTTCGAGGTGAAGAAAACCACCGCAATGAAGGCAAACAGATGGATGAACAGGTTGATGTAGTGCGGAATGCAAAGAACGTAATAGTCGACCAACACACGTTGCCACGGCGCGTTGTTCTTCAGGAAGCTGTCGATGTTTTCGGAAAGGTCGACGATGATGACGACCAAGACGAGCATCGAAATGGCGAAAAAGAACGTTCCGATGAACTTTTTGAAGATATATAGGTCTAACTTTCTCATTTAGTGCGTTTTTTTTGACTGCGGGACACGGGACTGCGGGACTTAAAGCCTCCTTGTCACTTTGGGCAGCATCATGTCGCGCCATTCGGCAAAGTCGCCCTCAATGATGTGCTTGCGGGCTTGGCGGACGAGCCACAGGTAGAACCCGATGTTGTGCAAGCTGGCAATCATGGGGCCGAGGATTTCGCCCGACACGAACAGATGACGCAGATAAGCCCTCGAATATTGCGCATCAACGAAAGTTTCGCCGTCAGGGTCGATGGGCGAGAAGTCGGTTTTCCACTTCTCGTTTTTCATGTTGAGGATGCCTTCTGAAGTGAAAATCATGCCGTTGCGTCCGTTGCGGGTGGGCATCACGCAGTCGAACATGTCGATGCCGCGTGAGATGCTTTCGAGGATGTTGGCCGGCGTGCCCACGCCCATCAGGTAGCGCGGCTTGTCTTTCGGCAGGATGGCGT
>ONVP01000222.1 GCA_900321315.1 uncultured Bacteroidales bacterium | reverse complement strand
CCGGGCACGCCTTCAACCCAAATCACAGAGTATGTCATCAACTCGAAACAGGCCAAGGAACTCGGCGTGATCGCCAACTGGTGCGCCAACGAGAAGACGGCCCTTGAGACCTCCATCGGCGTGGCCTACGCCGGCAAGCGCGCCATGACCTGCATGAAGCACGTGGGCCTCAACGTGTGCGGCGACCCCTTTATGAACGCTGCCATCATCGGCACGAAGGGCGTCCTCGTCGTGGTGGCCGACGACCCGAGCATGTTCTCGTCGCAAGACGAACAAGACAGCCGCTACTATGGCCACTGGGCCATGATTCCCATGCTGGAACCTTCCAACCAGCAGGAGGCCTATGACATGGTTCACTACGGCTTCGAGCTCAGCGAGCAACTCGGCACGCCGGTGCTCTACCGCATCCCGACCCGCTTGGCCCACAGCCGCGCTGGTGTGGTGCGCAAGCCCGTGCGTCCGCAAAACGAACTCACCGAGCCCGCCGACGCCAAGTCGTTTGTGCTGCTGCCGGCTAACGCCAAGCGCCTCTACCGCGACCTCATTGACAAGCAACCCAAGTTCACCGAAGCCTCGGAGAAATCGGGCTACAACATGTATTTCGACGGCCCGAAGAAAAAGCTCGGAATCATCACCACGGGTATCGCCTACAACTACCTGATGGAAAACTTCCCCGATGGCAAGTGCCCGTATCCCGTCGTGAAAATCACGCAGTATCCGCTGCCTTACGACATGATTAATAAGCTCTACGACGAGTGCGATGAAATCCTCGTCCTCGAAGACGGCCAGCCGTTTGTTGAAGAACACATCAAGGGCTTCCTCGGCAAGGGCAAGAACGTGATGGGCCGTCTTGACGAGACCATCCGCCGCGATGGTGAACTGAACGCCGAAAAGGTGGCCAAGGCTCTCGGCATGGACGTGCCTACATTATATAAGGTGCCGGAAGTGGTCACCAACCGTCCGCCTGCGCTTTGCCAAGGCTGCCCGCACATCGACAGCTACAACGCCTTGAACGAGGTTTTGGCCAAGCATAAAGGCGGCAAGGTGTTTGGCGACATCGGTTGCTACACCTTGGGCTTCAACATGGGCGCCATCCACACCACCGTGTGCATGGGAGCTTCCATCACTATGGCCAAGGGCGCGAGCGAGGTGGGTATCTTCCCGAGCGTGGCGGTCATCGGCGACGGCACCTTCGGCCACAGCGGCCTGACGGGCCTCATGGACTGCGTGAACGAGAAGGCCAACGTCGTGGTCATGATTCTCGACAACGACATCACCGCCATGACGGGCGGCCAGCCTTCGTCGGCACACAACAAGATCCGCCGCATCTGCGAAGGCCTCGGCGTGGAGCCTGAGCACATCCGCGACATCATTCCGCTGCCGAAGAACCACGAAGAGAACGTGAAAATCATCGAGGAAGAGGTGAACTACAACGGCGTGTCGGTCATCATCCCGCACCGCACCTGTATCGTGGAATTGAAGAAACATTTGAAAAAATAATGGTTTGTAGGGACGCGCCGCGCGCGTCCGCCGATAGGCGTATCGCGGTTTGCGGACGCACGCTGTGCGTCCCTACAAGACCGAAATTTTAAATATTAAATTTTGAATTTTAAATTTAGAAACATGAAAAAAGACATAGTTTTATGCGGCGTGGGTGGCGACGGCATCGTTTCGGTGGCCAAGATCATCTCTGACGCTGCCTTGAATATGGGCATGAACCTGAAACAGAGCGAAATCCACGGCATGTCGCAGCGCGGCGGATCGGTGTTCTCGCACCTTCGCATCTCCGACGACGAGATTTTCGCCGACGTCATTCCCGAAGGTCAGGCCGACATCATCCTCTCGTCTGAGCCGATGGAAGCCCTGCGTTATCTGCCTTGGCTGAGCAAGGAAGGTTGGGTGATTACCAACAACGAGCCGTTTGTCAATATCGGCAACTATCCCGACATGGAGGTGATTAACGCCGAGTTGGGCAAGCTGGAGCATGTGGTTTCCTTCAACGCCAACGACATCGCCAAGCAGCTGAAGGCCCGCTCCAATATGGTGCTTTTGGGTGCCACGGTGCCTTATCTCGGCATCTCGATGGAGAAGGTCGAGGAAGCCATCGCCCACATCTTCGGCAAGAAAGGCCAAGAGGTCGTGGACCTCAACATTCAGGCCGTGCGCGCTGGTTACGAGCAGGCCACGAAATGATTCGTTGTAGAGACGCAATGCATTGCGTCTCGAATGCAAACCATGTACAACGATAGAGACCAAAGCATTGCGTCTCTACAAAGAAAAAAACCGTGAAGATCTTCACGGTTTTTCTTTTTCCTGTGGTTCCTGTGGTTCTTGTGGCGTTTCCACCTCCTCAATCTGTAGTTTCCCGTCCTTCACGCGGATTTTCTTCTTCACCCGCAGCGGCGCGATGATGAGCAGCATCAGCACCTCAAGGATGTATTTCAAAATCGGGATGGGACCCGAGGCGATGAATTGGAACACGATGAGGATGAGGGTGCCCGACACGAAAAAGGCCTTGCCATAGACTTTCTTGCGGAAAATCTGTATCAGGCTGAAAACCAGCAAGGCAGACAAGGCCAATTGTATGATTTGGTAGATAAAGTCTTTCGAGTTGAGTGTCAGTTCCTCTTGATTGATGTAAAGGGCATCGAAATAATATCGCCTGAAGACCACGGTCACAATCTCGAAGGCGAGCAGCAGGCCGTAATAGGTAATGGCAAACGAGGCCGCCAGCTTCATGGCGAGCGTCATCTCGGGCTTCAGGTTGAATATCTTTCCTTCGCTTTGTTTCATGGTGCTTCTTGACTATGACCTCAGACCATGACTATGACAGCTTTTATGTTGAAGTAGAAGTTTACCGTTTTGGGTAAAGCTGTCATTGTCATAGTCACAAATTATGGTTCCTTATGCTTGATTATCATTAGGTTGCATGTTTTCAAACTGTTCTTTGCGCTTGAAATAGAGGTAGTACATGAGGATGAACATCACGGTGAGGAGCAGGTCGTAGGTGAAGGGCGACGGGTGCTGCAATGGATAAAAGTACACCGAGGCGTTGATGAGCATGAGGATTTGCGAGATGCTGTAAAGGTGGAATCCGCGCTTGTCCCATTTGAACATTTTCAGCACACCGATGAGCGATCCGATGAACAGCACCAACATGAACAGGTAATACCTCGGGTCGATGCTGGTCAGCCGAGTCATGTTTTCCATCATGGCTTGGCGCATCTCCTCGCCGAAAGTGGCGACGAAAGGCTCCAAGGCGTTCTCAAATTCGCCGTTTTCCACCAACTTGGCCATCATCGGGGTGCTGAAATACATGAGGAGGGAACTAAGGATGTTCCAACACGCGTTGATGAACGACAACACGAGGAAAATGGTCATGCCTGTGGGGCGTTTTTTTTGTTCGGTGGTTTCCATATTATTCGGGTTTGTAGGGCTGTCACACCGTGGCAGCCGCTGCGATTTCCACATGCGGCTGCCCTGATACGACAGCCCTACAAAGATTTATTTGTTCTTCAAATCATCGAAATCCAACGGGTAATCCTTCACGAAATCAACCGATTTGGCGATTTCGGTGTACATCACCTTATCGACGCGCACAAACTCTACATTCTTGCGGTATTCGGCGACGAATTTCTCGATGATGGGCGACGATTTCAGCGGGCGGCGGAACTCCAAGGCTTGCGAGGCGTTGAACAGTTCGATGGCCAACACGCGCTCGAGGTTTTCGGCCACGCGGAGGGCCTTCGTGGCAGCGTTGGCGCCCATGCTGACGTGGTCTTCCTGACCCTGCGACGACTCAATGCTATCCACCGAGGCGGGCGTGCAGAGTTGCTTGCTTTGGCTGACGATGCTCGCGGCGGCGTATTGCGGAATCATGAAGCCGCTGTTGAGGCCAGGCTCGGCGACGAGGAAGGACGGCAGACCGCGCTTGCCGCCAATCAACTGATAGATACGGCGCTCGCTGATGTTGCCCAACTCAGCCATGGCGATGGCCAAGAAGTCCAAAGTGATGGCCAAAGGCTGACCGTGGAAGTTGCCACCCGAAATCGCCTCGCCCGTGTCCGGCATGATGATGGGGTTATCCGTCACGGCATTGATCTCGATGCTCAGCGTGCGCGTGGCCTGCGCGAGCGCCTCCTT
>ONVP01000224.1 GCA_900321315.1 uncultured Bacteroidales bacterium | reverse complement strand
TCAACGTGCAAGACTGTTCAATCGTGAATGGTTTCTTGTATAAGGCGGACTTTTCGTTAGGCTCGCTGCCATCCAAAGTGTAGCGGATTTCAGCTTTTGGCTCCGTGCAACTCAACGTGATCTTCATAGGCTCGTTAAAGATACTAAAACTCTCATTCCCATTGATTTCCGCCTTGATTTCAGGAGTCGGAACCATGATTTCCGAGGCTTCAGGCACCCTGAAGCGATACAACTCAATCGGGTTTTCCGTCTTCGTATCGAAAGCGCGGAGCAGCACCGTGTATTCATACTCTTGATTCTTGATGACATACTTCTCGTCCACACCCGGGCCGCAAGTGGCTGTGCCGATGGGTGCCACTTTGTAGTCAATATTTACCGTCAGGAAGTCGGTGGATTCCAGTTGTTGGTTCATACGACGAGCTTTCGTCAAGTTGTCGTCGCTATAGTTGTAGATGCTGAAATTGAAGGGTTCCGGCATTGTCACAAACAGTCCAACATCGCCCTTTTCATTATCCAAGGCTATCCAGCGTGTATCGGCATGATTTCCATTGTCTTGAGGAACGACGTGCAGCTCAAACAAATCACTTGATGCCACATTGTAATAGCCCATCTTGCCTGCTTCATTACGGTCAGGATAGTTTTCTGCATCTTTTCCAAAATATCTCAAATCTTTGAAAACAATATCCACAGGCGTACGGAACTGCATCCCGATTTTCGGGAAGGAAGTCACCGTTTCCATCGGTTGGATACGGTTGGTAAGGGTGACGTTGCCATTGCCGTCAATGCGGTAAAGCGAGTTGACCACGATTTGTAGGTTGCCTTGTTCGTCACGAAACTCCGTAGTTGCATTGATATAAGCCGAGCCATCGGCGATATGGTCATTGTGCCATGTAGAAATTTTGGGTGTAAGATGTTGTAAACCAGCCTTTTTCCATCTCGGCAAAGCCCAACCGTCCACCTCATCGTTCAAGGTGGGTGCACGCCAGAAATTCTGCTTCAGGTTGCCCGAAAGAAGTTCTTGATTATCAAATTTATACGACGTGATTTCCGCCGTTGTCATATCGAATGTGATATCGAAATGCTCGCCATAAACATGGAAGCCAACGTCGTTACCAGAAACGACAATCTTTGTCATGGCCTTGCCAGCCGTGGGCAGCGGTTCCAACGGCGCCGAAGGCCAATCCAATTTGAATTCATCATACGCCACTTCTGTCCCAGCAGACATAAACGGCTGGTCTTCTTTAGTTTTTACCGAAAAACGAATGAAAAACTCCTCACCCGGATTGCCGTAAATACGCAGCCGTTCAATGTTAATCTCTTGTGTGCCAAAAGGTTCAATATCAAGGTTGATTTTATCCTTCATCAGCGACTTTTCCGCAGAGAAAATCTCATACTCACAGTCGAAAGCTGAAGCGTTGGTGAACGAAAGCCAGTTTTTGGCTTCGAACTTGCCCCAAGTCAAGTCCTTGGCGGTGAACTTAATAGGTTGATAAACCTTCTTCACCTCGTCGGCTCACTATCAACTATAAAACTCTGGTCCACCCAGTCCCAGATGCAGCCGCCTTGCAGTTGCTCGTTGGCCTCAATCACATCCCAATAGTCCTGCAAACCACCCATGCTGTTGCCCATCGCGTGGCAATATTCCACCATGATAAAGGGACGATGATATACACTATCAAGACCCTCATCCACAAAGCGTTGCAAGTATTTCGGGCTGGCGTACATCAAGCCGATGACATCAGTATTTCTGTCATAAATGGCTCTTTCGTAAGTCACAGGGCGCGAAGGATCGCGCTGCTTCATCCAGTCGTAGGTGTATTCGAAATTCACGCCGTTGCCACACTCGTTGCCCATCGACCATAGAATCACCGAGGGGTGGTTCTTGTCGCGTTCAAGCATGTTGCGGTTGCGCGACCAGACCATTTCCTTGAAACGCTCGTCCTTGGCCAAACTTTTTTCGCCATAACCTTGTGCGTGCGATTCGCAGTTGGCCTCGTCCCAAACATAGAGTCCGTAGCGGTCGCAGAGTTCGTACCAATAGGGGTCGTCAGGATAGTGGCAGGTGCGTACTGTGTTAATGTTCATCCGTTTCATCAAAATCACGTCTTCCTCCATCATTTCACGCGAAATCACATGACCCGTGTAGGGGTCGTGCTCGTGGCGGTTCACACCTTTTATTAATATGTACCGCCCGTTGACCAACAATTTTCCATCCTTGATTTCCACAGTACGGAAACCGAAAGACGAAGAAAGCTTTTCAATGGGATTGGCTTTTTTGTCCATCAGAGACATTCTCAACTGGTACAAGTTAGGACTTTCTGCTGACCAAGGCAACACCTTCCCTATTTCCTTGCTATCAACAGACAATTCCGCCTCTGCATAATAATAGCCGTCTTCCGCAAGCGTAAAGGTCAATTCATTGAGCGGCTGAGTAATCGTAAACAAGATATGCTCGGGAAAGCCTCGTGTCTCCGGACCCTCGTAAGCACCGACCACTAAACTACTGTTTTTCTGGATCTTATTGGTATTGCTTTGCAGCTTAACCTTTATTGCAAAAGTACCATTTTTGTAGGTTTTGTCCAATCCGGCACGGACTTCATAATCATAAATATTGAGAGTAGGTTTGGAATAAACCACCACATCCCGCTCAATGCCACTCAAACGCCAGAAATCCTGACACTCGAAATAGGAACCGTTGGAGAAACGGTAAACCTTCACAGCCAACTTGTTCTTACCCACTTTCACGTAAGGCGTGAGGTCAAACTCGGCGTTGGTCTTGGCATCCTCCGTGAAACCTACAAAATGTCCGTTCACCCAAAGATAATAGGCTGACTTCACTGCGCTAAAGTTGATGAAAGTCAAGCGATCCTTCCATGTTTCGGGAATGTCAAACTCCGTCACATAGCAGCCCACGGGATTGTCGACCGTCGGGGCAAAAGGCGGCTCGTTGGGACGAAACTCGTTGTCCACATTGACATAGATGGGCGTACCACAGCCATTCAGCTCCCAGTTGGCTGGCACTTTGATGGTCCCCCACGAGGAAACATCATAATCTGCCTTGTAGAAATCGGCTGGGGCTTTTGAGGGAGTTTCCGACCATTTGAATTTCCAATCACCATTGAGGCATTGCGACCATTGCTCGCCCACGGGAATGACATTCGACCGAGGATACAAACGGTTGATTTCATATACGTTGACATCGTTCCAAGCGTTCAGTTCGGCTTTGGTCTGGGCATGGAGTGCTATTGCTGCAATGAGGCAAATTAAGGTAAAAGTCAGTTTTTTCATCGGAATAGGTTTTTGTTTTATAAACTATGGCCTATGACTATGGCTTATGGCAACTTCTACGAGAATTTAGACTTACAAATCCGTTTAAGCTGCCATTGGCCATAGTTATTAGCCATTGGCCATTTTTTTCGATTCATTTATCAACATCTTACGCTCTTCATCAGGAATCCGCTCCGCCTTGTTCGCCTCGCGGTCGAAATAGACCACCACGGCGTGGCACAGCGTCTTCACCTCGCCCGTTTCGGCATCCTTCAGGCATTGCTCCATTTTGAAACTGGAATTGCCCATCTCCAAAACGCGGCTCTCGCATACAATCGGGTCGTGAAACAGCACCGGCTTGCGGAAGTCCAAGTCCACGTGGACGAGGACGTACTTGAATGTAAGCCAGTCGATTCGGGTTTGGAAAACATGCTCGAAGTAGCGGCTTCGACCCATGTCGAAGTAGTTGCATTGCGCTCCGTTGTTCACGTGGTTGTACGGGTCGAGGTCGCTCATGCGGATTTGGATTGGACAGGAGAACATAGTTTTGTCTGTTTTTTGTATAGTTTGTCGTCTTGTTTGTGAAATTTCCTCTTGCACCAGTTAATCAACCTCAAACGCCCCAACCTTATTAATGCACAATGTGCCCTTGAATACCTTAAACCTAATTCTTAACTTATCGGCTTTAACAGTCTGAAAACGAAGCAGTCGTTTATATCCAATGGTGGTCGTTGGCTCGTTCACTTCTATGGGCAGCCACTTACCATTAAAGTAATAGTCCAAATAAAATGCTTCAACATTCTGTCCTAAAGGAACATACTCTTGTAAAAGCAAGCGATTAAAAGCGGTGGATTGGGGAAAATCGAAAATGAGCTCGGCACGGGTCACGCCGTCTTCAGTTGCCCAATAAGTTGTGTAATCGTCATCCATGGCATATTTCGGGTCAAAACGCCTTGAACGCGTGTTGCTGGCGGTCACTTTGCTGCCTTTCAAGAGATTGTTGGAAAAGTCCTTTTGCAGTTTTTGGTACCAATTCACAGCGTTGGCCGAGTCAATGCTGGGAATCCTACCCTCTTGATTCACAGGGAAATTGAGCAAAAGGTTGGCGTTGTGGCCGACGCTGTTGTAATACAAATCCATGAGTTGTTCCACCGTCCTCACTTGGCCATCCTCGCTCTCGTGGTAGAACCAGCCCGGACGAATCGAGACATCCACCTCGGCGGGCAGCCAAGCATCGCCGTCCTTGAAGCCCCTGACAAGGCATTTTTCGTCGTTAAGCGACTGGAAATCTGTTTTGTACATACACCATTGTGTAGCCTCTGCAAAGCCTTTTTCATTACCGACCCAGCGCAATGTGGGCATCGTGCCACCGAAAATGGCCGCGTTGGGACTATGGCTCCAAACGATCTCTCGGGCTTTCTCGTAGTCGTAATATTTCTCCGCCACGATGGAACGCATCTCGTCGGCACCGCCATACCAGCCCGTACCGCCGTTGGCACCATCGAACCAAAACTCGAACAACTCGCCATAATTGCTCGTAAGTTCCTCAATTTGTTTATGATAGATTCCGACATAGCCTTCGTAGCCATACTCAGGCTGATAGCGGTCCCAAGGCGAAACATAAATCCCAAACTTCAAGCCGTGCTTCTTGCAGGCCTCGGAAAGCTCGCGCACCAAATCGCCTTCCCCATTCTTGTAATAGGTGTTTTTGATGGAATATTCTGTGGTTTCAGTCGGCCAGAGGCAAAAGCCGTCGTGGTGCTTGGCGGTGAAAATAACGCCTTTCATGCCGCTGTTTTTCAGGGTCAAGACCCATTGCTCGCAGTCAATATTGGTGGGATTGAAGGTGTAGGACGGCGTGTTGCCGTAGCCCCATTCCATGTCGTTGAACGTGTTCAGGCCGAAATGGATAAAAGCGTAGGTTTCAAGCTGTTGCCATTCCAATTGTTGTTGGGTTGGAATGGGATGGCTGCGCTCGGGACGAGGAGTGCAGGAGGCCGTCAGTAAACAAAACGGCACAAAAATCGAAACAAAAATGCGGTTCAGTGTTCTCATAACATTATCTTTATGCCGCAAAGATACTCACATTTTCCTTGCCCAAGCCAGACAAGCCAAAAAAAACTTCAGCGGTCTTGGTTTGAGCCAAGGCCGCTGAAAGTCAAATGGTCGCATTTCCGCCTTATTGCTTGGCGTTGAACAAAGTCTGCACCTCTGTAGCAGTAATGGCGCGGTTGTAGCTGCGGAAGTTGTCGAGCTTGCCGTTGTAGAATCCTTCGTTGTTATTAACTCCGAAGTAGCAAGCATTCACATCGGATCCCCAAGTCAGCTTTGAACTCGCCGAAGTGACAGTCTGGAACAAGGTTCCGTCAAT
>ONVP01000292.1 GCA_900321315.1 uncultured Bacteroidales bacterium | reverse complement strand
GTCGGCGACAAGGTAACGAGCGCCATCGCGGGAAAATACAAAATTGTGGCCGACAGCCTGCAAACCACCGTTTGGACTCCTGAACGGCCCTACGTCATTTACGGCTACGCGCTCATCAACTCTTACGGGACGCTGAAAATCGAAGCAGGTACAAAGGTTTATTGCCACCAAGGAAGTGGCATCATCTCGTGGAGCGACGGGCAGCTCATCATTGACGGAACGTCAGAGAACCCCGTCGTCATCCAAGGCGACAGGCTCGAATCCTACTACAACAACACGCCCGGACAATGGGACCAAATCATGCTCTTGGACGGTCGCGCCGGCGCCGACCACCGCATCAGCCACGCCATCATCCGCAACGGCTTTATCGGGATCAACTGCCAATCGGCACTGAAAGTTACGGAATGTGCACTGCGCATCAACAACACCGTCATTGAAAACCAGAGCGGCTACGGGCTGTATTCCATACTCTATGCAGTTGAGGCCAAGAACTTTACGATTGCCAACTGCGGCACGAGCAACGTGTGGGCCTTTGGCGGCGACTACCGCTTCGTGCACGGCACCGTAGCCAACTACTGGAACGGCAACGAGCACAAGAACAATGTAGCCTTTTCGGTGCGCAATTACACCATCGACGCATCGGATGAGCTGTTTTACTATCCCTTCAATATGGAAGTCGATAACTGCATCATCTACGGCGCACAGAAAGACGAATTTGTCACCCATTTCGACCCTGGGGCCGACTCCTCCTTTGTGTTCGACCATTGCCTGATGAAAACCGAAAAATTCGCCAACGCCACGGCAGGTTTCAGCCACTGCTTGTTCAATACAGAACCTTATTTTGCTGATTACCAGCACAACAATCTCCACATCGACAGCATTGCCTCGCCCGTCATCGGAATGGGAAATCCGCTGTTTGGCAACGAAGTGCCTTACGACTTGGACGGCATTTCAAGGACCGGCGCACCCGATATGGGCGCCTACCAATTTGTGGACAGATAAATGACGGAATGGTGTGTTTTGCGACGCATGGCAATGTGTCTTTACATCATCAATTAACCACCTTTACCTTTAGGGTTTTCGTATTGCCCACGCCATCGGTGACGACGACTTTCACGTTGTTGGTGCCAGTCTTCATCTTTTCGTCAAACTCGTAATACAGCAGGGCGTTCTTGGCATCGTATTGACCCAAAACCCATACATCGTCCAAATAAATGTCGTAAGTTTCTACACCGGTCATGTCGTCCGAAATCTTGAATTTCAACGACTTGAGTTCCTTTACCGACTGCCCGTCCTTGAAGTTGGAGGCTTTGATGGTGGGTGCCACCGAGTCGATTTTGACGGCGAACTCGCCCATCGAGCGGGTTTTCACTTCCATCCAGCCATCCTTCATCTTGCCGCCGAGGGAAGAAACCTTGCCGTCGCTGTCGATGTAGGCGATGAACTTGCGTGGATGCTTAGCCCACTTTTCGTCGGGACAAAGACGGAGCGTGAACTGCTTGAAAGTGGTCATTCCGTCGTCGCCGAAGCGGTAAACCTGTGAGCAACAGCCCTTTCCGCTGCGATGCCCGGTCTGAATCCATTCATCGCGGAAAAGGGTGCCTTTTTCCATCGACACGCTGAAGTCGTCGATAATGATTTCGTTGTTGAGGGTGCCGTCGGCTTTCACGAAATATTCGCTGCGGCTGCGCATGGGGCGTTCCACCTCAGTGGGTGCCATGCCCACCAACTTGAAGCTGATTTGGGAGCTATTGCCGGCATAGTCAGAGATTTTGAAGCGCACGTTCACCGTGTCGCCCTCTTCCACCACGACCGTTCCGTTGTGCTTGGCAATCATGTGGAGTTTGTTGAACGGGTCGGTTTCGGTTCGCACATAGCTCGACTTCTTTTTCTTGTAGTGTCGGTAGTCCAAAAGGCTGTTCACATAACGTTGCTCGCTGTAGGAGAAGCTGTCGGCTTCCACTTGGAAAGCCAGCACGTCGTCGAGGAAAAGCTCGTAAAGATAGGGGCCGTTTTTGTTGGTCGAAGCGCCCACTTGGTCGTAGGTGCGGATGCCGAAGGCGATTTCGCCATTGCCCTTGACGATGTTCCTATCTTTCAAGTTGTAGGTTCCGTTGCCACCCTCGACGGAGAAATACATTGGCTGGATGCCGCCTTCGAGCGTTGCCTCGTCGCCGACAGGATAGGCCGAAACACCTTGTATCAAAGGCTTCACGTTATCCTCGATCTGATAGCCGAAATACAGCGGATTGACGGGCTTCTCGCTTGCCGTATGTCTGATTTCAAAGTGAAGATGCGGTCCGCCCGAGCCGCCCGAGTTGCCCGAATAGCCAATCAAATCGCCCTTCTTGACGGGGAATTTGCTCGCGTCGGGATAAATCTGCGAGGCGTATTTCTTGTTGCGGTATTGGTACTGCTTCACATACCTGGCTATCTCGCCAGAGAATCGCTGCAGATGGGCATAAACGCTCGTATATCCGTCGTAATGAGTGACATACAACACATTACCGTAGCCGTAGGGCGAAACCCCGATGCGGCTGATGTAACCATCGGCGACAGCATAGATTTTCTTTCCTTCAACACCCTGCGTCTTGATGTCGATGCCGGCATGGAGGTGGTTGGGACGAAGCTCGCCGAAGGTGGCGGAGAGGTAGATCGGAATATCCACCGGCTTGCCGTATTTCGGGAAACGCTCTTGCGCCGAAACGGCGAGGGCGGCCAACAAGAAAAGGACGATGAAAAAAGGACGTAATTTCATATTCGTTGAATTTTGGGCAAAGATACGCCTTTTTTGCCTACATTTGCAACGCAAACGGAAAAATACATGCGCTATCAAACCCGAAAGAAGATCAGAGAAGAATGGATCAAGGCTCCAGTGGTGCTGTTGATTTACAGGCTGTTTGCCATCTTGTCCGCCTTCAGCATCAGTCGCTGGTTGGTCTATCTGTTCAACTTGCAGTTTTTCCACCAGCTGTCGATTGGCGAGTCGTTTGGCCTGTATTTCAAGGGAATGCGTTTCGACCTCTCCATCATCATGGTGCTCAACCTGCCGCTCATCCTTTATTATTGCTT
>ONVP01000225.1 GCA_900321315.1 uncultured Bacteroidales bacterium | reverse complement strand
AACGACATCGACAGAAAGATACTTGTTTTTCTCCGAATACTGTTCGGCCGAGGTTTTGGTCATCGTATAAAGCGAGTCGTAGGCATACTTGGCGGCCAGGTCAGGCTCGTTGGGGAAAATCTTGTTGCGAATATGGCTTCCGAAAGGCTCAAGCACGGGGAAGAAGATGCGGCCGTTGGAGGCGTTGATGGTGCCGCCTTGCGTGGCCGCGTTGTTGATGAAGTCAAACACGCCGTCGCCGCCTGGAATGGGGTTGTTCTGCTGCGTCAGGTTGTCCAAGCCCATCAGGTGGAGCAGCGACACGCCTTTCACCGAGCCTTCGGTGAAGTAGCCAATCGGGGTGCTGTTCGAGTTGCCGTTGTAGAAGATGTACATCATGAAGTCTTGCGACCCTATCTGGTAGGCCCTGAAGTTGTAAACGTTCTTCATCATCAGGTTCCAGATGGGCATCTTGGTGTTCACCGTTGTTCCTCGCAACAGCTTGGCCACCAATACGTTTGGTGTGTTGATGCCTTGGTCGGAGAACTCGCCTACTTGGTAAACCTCGTCGGAACCGACGATGGTGTATTGGTAGGCAACGGCCAGCGACTGGTTGGAATTGAGGTTGACATTGAGCGAGATGAAGCCGAGCTTGGAGTTGAGCGAATATTCGGTGTTGCTCAGGCGGCGTGCGTTCTCGATTTTCTCGAAGTCGCGGCCGGCCACCATGTAGCCCGACCGCCCGATACGCATCGGGTCGTTGCTCATGTAGTTGGTTACGGTGCTGATGTTGCGTATCTGGGTCGTGTCCATCCGCGTCAGCAGGTTGTTGGCCGCGTTGCGCGGAGCCACGGTCATGCTGCTTGACGGGCTGACCTCGCTATTGTAGATCCAATGGTTCTTTGCTTCAGCCAAGTCGGTGAGGGCCAGAATGTTTCGCGTGTTTTGCGTGGCGGTGTTGGTGTTGGTGATCCACACCTCGATTTTGGTGATGTTGATGCTTGAGGTGACGGTGGGCAGGGTGGAAAGGGCGGCCTCGTATTGGTCGCGGAAGTATTGGCTGAGGAAGAAGTGGCGGTTCTCCTCATAGTCGATGGCGCTCATCTCGAAGGTGTTGGTTTGGGCGCCGCCCTGCACGGTGATGTTCTGCGACTCGCTTTCTTGGTACGAAACGACGGAGCTGATGGTGGTGTTGCCGAACCTGAGCTTCGACTTGATACCAAACAGCTGCTGCGTTCCGGTGATGAGGGTGCTGTTGAGCGGGAAACTCACGTTGCCGGCTTCGAGAAGTTGGACAATCTCGTCTTCCTTGCCCTCGTATTTCAGGGCCAGCTTGTCTTGGTAGTTGAAGGTGGCCTTGGTGTTCTCTTGGTGTTCTTGTTGATGTTGAAGTTGATTTTGTCGCCAATCTTGGCCATCACGTTCAGCTGGATGTCTTGGTCGAAGATGAAGTCGGTGTGGTGCTGGCGCCTGCGCGTGAGCGAGTGGTCGCCGCGATAGTTGTGCTTGACGCCAAAGGTGAGGTCGACCGAGCCTTGCGGGCGGATGTCGACGGTGTTGCTGCCGAAGATGGTTTCGAAGGCCTTGCCGCCGATGAAGATGGGCGGTATGATCGAGCTGCCGTCGGTGGTCGAGCGTGAGTTTTGGCTGCGGCGCTGTTTCCAGTATTCCTGGATGCCTTTCTGGTCTTGGTATCGGGCGTATTCCTCTTCGCTCATCGTCATCGGCACGTCGTAGAAAAAGTCGCCCACCTTCTTCTTGAAGGTGTATTGCTTGGTGACGGGGTCGTAGAAGATCTCCGTGTTCATGTTTGCCGGGTCTTTCAGGTAAAGGGGCGACTGGTTGTAGAGGTCGTCCATGGGGTTGCCCGTTGCAACGGGAATGGGGTACACGAGTTTCGTGGAGTCTGGTTCGACAGGCAACGTGTAGAAATAGGGGCACGACCTGAGGTAGTGGTCGGAAGCCACCAAGGTGCCTGCAAGCATGAGCAGCAACAAGGCAAGCAGGGCTGATATGGTGTGACGTTTCATTATGTGTTTCAAAAGTTGTTGTATTACAATACTTTAAGGGCTTCTTTTATCAATGACTCAACGTTGGCATCGGGTGTTTGTTTCATCAGTTTGTCCAATGCCTTGTCGACGGCAGCCTTGCCAAAGCCCAATATCGTCAATGCTGATAACGCCTCATTCTTGATTGTATTGTTTGGCGCGGCGAAAATTTCCGTCGGGAAGTCGTTTTTCTTCAGTTTATCCTTCAGGTCGATGACGATGCGTTGGGCGGTCTTCGCGCCGATGCCCTTCACGGCTTGTATGGTGCGCACGTCGTCGTTGGCAATGGCGTTGCTCAGCTCGTTGACGGTCAGTGAGCTGAGGATGAGCCGCGCCGTGTTGCAGCCCACGCCCGACACGGAGATGAGCAGCTCGAACAGGTCGCGCTCCTTGGCCGTATAAAAGCCGAAAAGGTGGTGGGCATCTTCAAGGATTTGCTCGTGGACATGGAGCTTCGCCTCGTCCTTCTCGCCGATGGCGGTGAAGGTGTTTAGCGTGATGTTGATGAGATAGCCGATGCCGTGGTTGTCGAGGATGACCTGTGTGGGCGACTTTTCGGCTATTTTCCCTGATATGAAGGCATACATATTGTGCGGTTTGGATGAAACTGCAAAAGTACGAAAAAAAAGGAAAGGGAAGCAAATCTTGCGCAAATCTTGAAACAATATGCTTTTCCATGCGATGTGTGTTTCACATTACAAGTCGGGATAGCGTTTGCGAAGCTCGCCGAGGCAGGATTGGCCTTTTCCGGCAAAATCGAACTCCACATGCCGATTGTTCCCGTACTGAAACACTATCGTTTCCTTCCCTCTTCCAAAGAACATTTGGAATGTGTATGTATATGGCCTGCCTCTTGTCGTACAGAAGGGATTCATATCATAGCGTTTTTGCCAGATGGTATGTTTCCTTCCGCCAAAAATGGGCAACTTGATTTCGGTGTGGAACGAATAACCATCAACGAAAACAAAACAGGATAGCGTGTCGCCCAATCCCATTAATTCGTCCGTTGTAAACGATATGATTCCATTTGTATCTGAAACCTTGTATTGGTCGTCATTATCGTAAAAAGCTATGATACGGTTTGCTTTCTCGGTATATGTGTTGGTGTCGGGATTATTTACTCGACCATACCCATAGTGCTTTACCAAGAATGTCATTTCTATTTCCATCTTGGTTGAATCGCATTCGCTCTCCTCGATGTAGTGATTTTTGCTTGAAAGCAGATTGTCATAAAAAACTATAAGACTATCTTGTGTTTGGCATACACCATAATAGTATTCTCCATTAGGAAGAACAAATGAAACTGTGTCGTCAGCGACACAGACAAATCCATCGCCTTGCGTTTCCTTGTACAAAAGACACGAGTTTTGCTGGCAACGGGAAATATTGCTCAACATCAATAATAAAATAAAAGCAAGGTATTTCATTTAAACTTGGTCTATTTTCTATGGATTCAATTTGTATTTTATGAAATTCATCGCACCCAAGCGGTAAAGCCCCGTTCCAGCGGATTTGCAATCCCCCCGTTCCAGCGGATTTGCAATCCGCTGGTGCCGAGTATAGGGATTTGCAATCCCGTTTGAAGGCTATGGGTTCCATGGCGTTTTGTTTCGGCGGCAAAGGTAATGGTTTTCTTTCAATCGCGCAAGCCTTTGTTTCCGCATCGCAAATGCTGATGTTCATGGCTTCCGCATTGCAGATCCTGAAGGACGGGTCGTTTCATTTTTGCTGCATCTGCTGATGTTCAGAATTGCCTTCCCGAAGGTGCAACGACTGACTAGGGAGTATTTTCCGAACCAGCCACAAACACGAATCTTCACACCCAGAAAACACAAATCTACTCCTGGTTTGGACGTGCGGATATGCTGACAGAGTAACATCTAACGAGTTGTTTTCCTTGTCAAAAACAATGGTGACTTCTTCAGGTGACAACGCTCTTCGATAAATCTCATTCTGCTTGACAAGATAGACTCCCTTGTCCTGTCCCTTCTTTTTCTCCTTGTCCGTTGTGTCCTCTATCCTTTTGATAAAATTCTCGGAAAGAACCATGGTGTCATTCTCCATCCGGTAACAACCATAATAATAGTACTCATTGTTTTGCCGTTGGAAAACAATGGCAATGCTGTCTTGGCTTATGCAGGCGAAACTACCCGAATCGGGGTCATAATACTTGTCTGTCGAAACCAATCTCCATTCGTTTGACTCGCAAGAATATTCATAGATGTATTTGTCGATGTCTTCAAACCAATACCAATGTTCGATATTATTCCCGTTTTGTTTCACCGTCGACATAGATACTCGGATTTCAAGAACATTCCCAACTATGACATGAGAGACTTCCATCACGTTTATTCCTCGCCTTAATTCTTTACGAAGCTTTTTCGTATTATTCCATGACATGGTTTGTAGCCCAATTTTCTCATAAAACAGTTTGCTATTTTCAATATATGTAAATGGGTTCGGCAAACCATCACAACATAACAACAACGGTTTGTCCTTGTTAGGCAGACAAGGCGAGTTTTCATATTTGTTTTTGCTCTTTATTATGCATTCTTCGAGCATCCTATTTAGCATATTGTCGTCCTGTCCAAAAGAGGAAAATAATGACATTGTCAATAAACACAACAAAGCAACTTTTCTCATGGCCTTCTGAATTTTGTAAAACTAATAAAGTCCGATGCTCGTATTATTGTTTGAACCCCTTGCTCATTATAAACATACACATTACCGTCACCTCGACCAAAAACATAACATATATGATTGCCAGCAATCTCAGTATCATCAGGTTTGGTAGGCTGTTGTTGAAAATAATATGTATGAACAACATCACCATCAATAATATCTCGGCTTCCACTAGGATGACTATGAAATGTTGCATATTTTTTTCCATGAGGAAAGTCTATAGTCACTTTATTATTACCAGGGGGGATTATAGATTCACCATGTGGAAGTTCTATGACTATCCCAACCTCATTTATGAAACCTCCGTATTCACGGTTATTGCTCTCTACAGTTCCTCCTTTCCCATTGTCTTGCGATACAATATCATACATCCTGTAACGCCCAACTCGTGAGGGTAGAATCTCGACAAAACTTCCGTAAATCTCGTCTATTGTCAATGAAGAAACCCCTTTCTCGAAAAAGCGTGTTATCTCTGTCATATTAGCCATAACACTCGGTATCTCTGAACGCAAAACATACACTTTGTTGCCATTTTTGCCGTCGGAACCCAAGTAATTGCCCCTACTATCATAGAAACCGTTTTGGCAACTGCCAAAACTGCAGCCCCCCCGCATCTCATTTGCCTCCATCCAGGCAATGTCGGGATTGACATCGGAGAGTTGCTTTAGGCCGAAGTCCCTCGGCTCGTAGGCCGGGCGCGAGTAGTAGTCGCCCCATTTGTCGTAGAATCCTTGTGGCCTGGGCCTCGTTCCGCCCACC
>ONVP01000228.1 GCA_900321315.1 uncultured Bacteroidales bacterium | reverse complement strand
CGGTTTATGCCGACGGCGAAACCTTACAGTGCACCTATGTTGAAGAATGGGGCGAATATGTGCAGCACTTGCAAGTCAGGAACCTTTCTTCGTCCGACATTGACGTGATGGTCACTAAGGAAGTAATTGAGGATTTGGACGGCACCGACGTCTCGTTCTGCTGGGGCAGTTGCTATTCCTCTGAAACCGTGACCAGTCCCCGCCCGGTAATAGTTGGCGGCGGAACGCTTTCCGACGAGGATCTTTCCTTGCATGTTTATTTCTTTGATGTTGTTGGCAAGGTCGTGGTCAGGCTGACCGTCTTTGACGGTGCCCAACCCGACAACAAGGTGAGCGTCAACATAATCGTTGCCAACGACGGAACGGGCGTAGCCGAAAAGCAGCAGAAAGGAACGCTCGGCCATGCCTATCCCAATCCCGCCTCGTCGGTTGTGTGCTTCAACTATGACGTTTCGATGGCTGACAACGCTGTCGTTTCGGTTTACAACCTGCTCGGCCAAGAAGTGATGAGCGAGCGGCTGAACAGCACACACGGTCAGGCTTCCTTCTCGGTGGCCGACCTCAACGAAGGCATCTATTTCTGCAAGCTGATGGTGAACGGCCGTGTGATGAAGACAGAGAAGTTCATCGTGAAGAAATAAGCCGCATTCGGTCGTCAATCGTTCAAGGTGCCATCGCCGATGGCACCTTTTTTCGTCGGGTTTTGCCATTTTTTTGCATGACATCAACCATTTTTGCACGATGTTTGTAACAAAAGCAGGAGAAATCCGTTTTATCAACAAACCAAACAACGAAACGAAATGGAAAAGAAACTGCAACGTGACACGCAGCACAAAGTGATTGGCGGCGTGTGTTCAGGATTGGCCAACTATTTTGGCATTGATGCGGCACTCGTCAGGCTGCTTTTTGCCATCGCACTGTTGGCTTTCAGCACAGGCTTTTGGGTCTATGTCATCCTCTGGATAGTGATGCCAGCCTCCAAGGGCGGCGAGGCGCATCAATTCGTGTCGACGGAAGATGGGGTTGTGGTGCAAGACACCAAAAGCCGCAGAAGCAGTGCCACGGCTGGCCTTATCTTCATCGTGGCAGGCATCTGCTTGCTGCTTGGCAACCTGATTCCCCAATTCACTTGGCGGACATTTTGGCCTATCGTGCTCATTGCGCTTGGCATCCTGCTGATTGTTCCACTTAAAGACCGAAACGCATGAAAAGCAGAAACTTGTTTGCCGGCCTCGTCATCCTGTTTGTTGGCGTGGTGTCGCTCTTGGCCTCGGTCGATGTGATTGATTTCAGCTGGCGCGTTGCTTTGCGCTTGTGGCCTATGTTGCTTATTTTCATTGGAATAGCCATCCTTCCCGTCAAGGATTGGCTGAAGACAGTGCTGCTGTTGGCGGCTTTGGCCATCAGCGTGCTGCTTTATCGGAATGAAGCCAGGAAGGAGGTCGAGCGCCATCCATCGGGTTGGTATGGATCGGTGCGGCAATGGTGGGACGACTTTGACGACGACATTTTCGACATCTTCTGACCTCCTGACACATTGGCGGTTTTTCATGCCCGCAAGCCTTCAAGCAAGGTTTGCGGGCGTTTTTTTGCATTTTGCGCTTTTTTTTTGCCCGTTATTCAAGTAAAATTGCTTTCTTTGCAGATTCTTTTCCCAAAAGGCGGAGAAGAAGGAAAGTAGAATTTGTATAATTTGTAACAATATGATTGATAAGAATTTAAAAAGACTTTTTTTTGCGGCCACACTGCTTGCTTTGGCCTCAGTTGCGGCGATTGCGCAAGACAACAGCGTGAAAGGTTTCGTCTATGAGGAATCGACGGGCGAGCCGATGATGTTCACCAATGTCTATTTGAAAGGTACCACATACGGCGGCTCAACCAACGAGAACGGCTATTTCAACATCAACCGCATCCCCGACGGGAAATACACCCTGCTGATCACAAGCGTGGGCTACGATACCATAGCCGAGGCCATCAGCCTTGCGAAAGGAGAGAGCATCAGCCGCAAGTTCTATCTGAAGGAAACGGCGCAGAAACTTGAAACCGTGACTGTTACGGCAGAGAAAATTGAGGCTCGCACCGAAACGAAGACCTCGGTAATCAGTGTGACCCCGAAAACCATCACCAAGATTCCAAGCGTGGGCGGTCAGGCCGACTTTGCGCAATACCTGCAAGTGGTTCCGGGTGTCATCTTCACTGGCGACCAAGGCGGACAGCTCTACATTCGAGGCGGATCGCCCATACAAAACAAGGTGATTTTGGACGGCATGGTGGTTTATAATCCGTTCCATTCCATTGGCTTGTTCTCAGTGTTCGACACCGACATCATCCGCAACGCCGACGTGTTTACGGGCGGCTTTGGATCGGAATACAGCGGACGCATCTCGTCCATCATGGACATCTCCACTCGCGACGGAAACAAGAAGCGCATTTCCGGAAAGCTTGGAGCCAGTCCCTTTGGCGCCAAGGTGATGCTGGAAGGACCGCTGAAGAAAGCCAAGACCCCAGAAGAAGCCTCGGTATCGTTCATCCTTTCGGCCAAAAACTCCTACCTTGAGAAAACCAGCAAGACCCTGTATAAATATGCCTCAGAAGTTGGACTTCCGTTCAATTTCCAAGACATTTACGGGAAGGTCTCGATTAATGCGCCCAACGGCAGCAAGATCAACTTCTTCGGCTTTTCGTTCAACGACCAAGTGAACAATTACATGGCGTTGTCGAATTTCGGCTGGAATTCCTTTGGCGCGGGCACCAATTTCCTTGTCATTCCCGGCAAGTCGCCCGTGATGATAGAAGGCAACATCGCCTATTCGAGTTACAGCTCACGCATGGAGGAGCAAAACAGCCCTGACCGTTTCAGCAAGATCAATGGTTTCAACATGGGCTTCGATTTCAGCTATTTCATGGGCAGAAACACGCTGAAATACGGTATCGAGGTGCTTGGCTATACAACTGATTATGAAACTTATAGCTTGTATGGGCACAACAAGATTACGCAGAAGGTGAACTCCACCGAGATTGGCGCCTATGCCAAATACAAGGCAGTGTTTGGCAACCTGCTTGTGGAGCCGAGTTTTCGCCTGCAATGGTACGCCTCGTTGCCTGACTTCTCGCCCGAGCCGCGTTTGGCCATGAAATACAATGCCACCGACAGGCTTCGCCTGAAGGCTGCTGCTGGAATGTATTCGCAGAACTTTGTGGCAGCCACCAGCGACCGCGACGTGGTGAACCTCTTTTACGGCTTCCTTTCGGGCATTGACGACCTTCCCGCCGAATACAACGGGCAAAAAATCAGTTCCTACCTCCAAAGGGCCAACCATTTCATAGTAGGTGCCGAGTTCGACTTGAGCAGCAACACCACAGTGAACGTGGAAGGCTATTGGAAAGACTTCACCCAGCTGACCAACATCAACCGCAACAAGCTTTACGCCAGCGACAGTGGCGGCGATATCCCCGACCTGCTGAAGAAAAACTTCACCGTGGAAACCGGCGATGCCTACGGTGCCGACATTTCGCTCAAGTATGAGGACAAGCGCTGGTATGTTTGGGCTGTCTATGCATTGGGCTTCGTGACGAGAGAGTACGAGAAGGTTGTAGATGACGAGGTAGCGCTGACCCAATATATGCCCCATTTCGACCGCCGCCACAACATCAACCTGATTTTGACCTACACGGCAGGCACGAAACGCCAGTGGGAATTCAGTGGACGCTGGAATTTCGGCAGCGGCTTCCCCTTTACCCAAGTGCAGGGCTACTATGAGTATTTCTCGTTCCAAGACGGCATCAACTTCGACTACACCACTACCAACGGCGAGATCGGCGTGCTTTATGGCGAACTCAACCAAGGCAGAATGCCCACCTATCACCGTTTGGACATTGACGTGAAACGCAGGTTCTTCTTTAGTGAGAACGTCAATTTGGAGGTTGACTTCAGCGTGTCCAATGTGTACAATCGCAAGAACGTGTTCTATGTCGATATACTCAATCCCGAACCGCCAGTCTATCAACTTCCCATCATGCCCTCATTAGGTATGACGCTTTCGTTCTGATATTTTAATAATGGAATAAAGATGAAACAGTTTAAAGAAGGCAACCATTG